>NZ_JASCOS010000015.1:0-49793 GCF_029959705.1 Stenotrophomonas sp. PS02297
CCATATCGGCGGCTGAACCGCGCCCGGATTGTATCCCGAAGCCCAGCCGATGGATTCCATCGGCTGCGCTTGGCCGGCTACTTCTGTGTGGACAGGTACTCGATCACCGCCTGCCGGCGCTGCGGGTCGGAGGTCGCATTGAGCATGCGCGTACCGGGCACCTGCTTCTGCGGCGAGGCGAGGAAGGCATCCAGCGTCTGCGCATTCCAGACGATGCCGCTGCTCTTCATCGCCTCGGAGTAGGCATAGCCCGGCGCACTGCCGGCATGGCGGCCGATCACGCCGTGCAGGTTGGGGCCGAAACGGTGTCCCAGATCGGCGCGGGTGTCGTGGCAGCCGGCGCAGATGGCGAAGGCCCGCTCCAGTTCGCGTTGATGCGGCGTGGCATCGGTGGCGTGGTTGAACGCGTCGCGCTGGCCGCAGGCGCACAACGCGGCGCCCATTCCGAGCAGCAGGATGCAGCGCCGCACGGCACCCTTGCGCCAGCGCATCCGCAGCTGCCGGGCTTGCCCGCCGGAACGCGAAGCCTTCTCCATTCCCATACCGGCAACCACGCGCGGTCGCGCCATCACATCGCCGGGTAGTTGGGCCCGCCGCCGCCCTGCGGGGTCACCCACACGATGTTCTGGGTCGGGTCCTTGATGTCGCAGGTCTTGCAGTGCACGCAGTTCTGCGCGTTGATCTGCAGTCGCGTGTCGGCACCTTCTCCAACGAACTCGTACACGCCCGCCGGGCAGTAGCGCGCCTCAGGGCCGGCGTATTCGGCCAGGTTGATCCGTACCGGCACCGTCGGGTCCTTCAGCGTCAGGTGGCTGGGCTGGTCTTCCTCGTGGTTGGTCGAGGACAGGAACACCGAGCTCAGCCGGTCGAAGGTCAGCACGTTGTCCGGCTTCGGGTAGTCGATCTTCGAGTGTTTGGCCGCCGGCTCCAGGCATTGGTGATCGGCCTGGGCGCGGTGGAGCGTCCACGGCGCATTGCGCAGGCCCAGCTTGGGCAACAGCCACTGCTCGATGCCCGTCATCAGCGTCGCCAGCGTTCGCCCCTTCTTGAACCACTGCTTGAAGTTCTTGGACTGCAACAATTCGGTCTTGAGCCAGCTGTTCTCGAATGCTTCCGGGTAGGCGCTCAGCTCATCGCGCGAGCGGCCAGCCACCAATGCATCGAACGCGGCCTCGGCGGCCAGCATGCCGGTCTTGATCGCGGCATGGCTGCCCTTGATGCGGCTGACGTTGAGGTAGCCGGCTTCGCAGCCGACCAGCGCGCCGCCCGGGAACACCGTCTTCGGCAGCGACAGGATGCCGCCGGCGGTGATCGCACGCGCGCCATAGGCGATGCGCTTGCCGCCCTCCAGGTGTTTGCGGATCGCCGGGTGGGTCTTGAAACGCTGGAACTCCTCGAACGGGCTCAGCCACGGGTTCTTGTAATCCAGCCCCACCACGTAGCCGATCGAAACCTTGCCGCCATCGGCGTGGTACAGGAACGCGCCGCCGTAGGTGTCGTCATCCAGCGGCCAGCCGGCGGCATGCACCACCAGGCCCGGCTCATGTTTGGCCGGGTCGATCTGCCACAGCTCCTTGATGCCGATGCCGTAGCTCTGCGGGTCCTTGCCTTCGTCGAGCTTGAAGCGGCTGATCAGCTGGCGGCCGAGGTGGCCGCGCGAACCTTCGGCGAAGATCGTGTACCTGGCGTGCAGTTCCATGCCGCGCTCGAAGTTCGGGCCCGGCGTGCCGTCCTTGTGGATGCCCATGTCGCCAGTGGCCACGCCCATCACCGCGCCGCTGTCGTCGTACAGCACCTCGGCGGCGGCGAAGCCCGGGAAGATCGCCACTTCCAGCGCCTCGGCCTGCTGCGCCAGCCAGCGCGTCACTTCGCCCAGGCTGACGATGTAGTTGCCGTGGTTCTGGAAGCACTCGGGCAGCAGCCAGTTCGGCGTGGCCTTGGCGCCGGTCTCGTCCAGGAACAGGAACTCGTCGCGGGTCACCGCCTGCTTCAGCGGCGCGCCCTTGGCCTGCCAGTCCGGGAACAGCTCGCTCAACGCGTGCGGGTCCATCACCGCGCCGGAGAGGATGTGCGCGCCCGGCTCGGAGCCCTTTTCCAGCACGCACACCGACAGGTCCTGGCCCTTCTCCATGGCCAGCTGGCGCAGGCGGATGGCCGTGGCCAGGCCGGCCGGGCCGGCGCCTACGATCACCACGTCGAACTCCATCGCTTCGCGCGGCGGAAGGGCGGAGGAAGCTTCAATGTTCATGCAGGGACTCTTGGCTGGGGCCGGCGACGGCGTGGCGACGGTCTGAAGCCCCATTTTCACCGACCCGGCGGCGATCTTCCAATCTGCGGGCACTGCCTGCAGCCTCGCCAGCCACATGAAGGCGGCGCGTGGGCCTCGGCGGCGGTCGAACAGCCGGGCGATACGCGCCTGGGAGAAGGGGAATTCCGACTCCTGCCGAGCTCGATGAGCGCGCCCGCAGTGGGCCCACTGGAACGTCCATGGCCAGCCTGCCGCGGTAGGCGATGTCCACGATCACCGGCTCCGGCGAGTCGAATGGCCGGTCCTGCTCCCTGTGTGCCTGACGCCTGCGTCAAGCCGAGCCGCGAACCGGGTTCGGCTTGAACGGGGTGTTGGATCGCCTGCGCACCGTGTCTGGGCACTTGTACCGGACGAATTTCTGGCTTGGCACGGAGGTGTCGTCAATCAGCTGACGCCCATCTCGAGAGAGCTTGAAGTTTGCAGTGGAAAGCCAAGTCTCCCCCTCACCCGATAGTTCAGAGATCAGAGCGATCTCGCCGTCTCCACGAGTCACCACAGCTCTGATTGGACCATCGCTTTCCCAGTAGGAAATATGCCGGGGCGCGATGCGAAGAACCATGTCGTCCGCGTCCGACCCGCAAGAGTCAGGGCTTCCGGCCCAATGCCCAAGAAAGCGATCTGGAACAGCCGCGCCACCATCGTCGGCAAGAACCGAGGCGGGCAGCAGCAATGCGGCGATTGCCCAGGCGGTCTTCATTGGACTCTCCGAAGGTCTAGCGCCTGGGCCAAGCGGCGCCGCGAAACGGCGTCGGCTTGAATGAGTTGTCAGGCTGCGTCACGGCGATTGGCGATATGGATGACGCGCCCGATGAAATAGAGAGTGACGCCACCCAGGAAGCTTCCGAACGTAAGCCAGATAAGAAGAAATCGCGTTGATTCCGCGGCAGGGCGCAGGAACAGCGTCGAGGCAAAGGCGACGACGGCGATGGCCAGGAAAAGCAGGCCGGATTTGACATAAATATTTGCGCCATCAAGGCGGAATTTGAACATGCATTACTCCTTTTCCATCTTCTGCCGTCAGCCTGGCAGGCTCACGCTTCATGCCTTGAGTTTCCCCGGCCTGGGTGCCGAGAGCCCGGCGTGCGTACCCGATAACGTCCCGGTGTCGGCGCCACCATGATTCAGCATGGGGCGTACGTCGGACCTCGCGTCCAGCGTCCGGACAGCGGGTCGGGGTTTCCCTCGAACTGATGAGCGCGGACCTGCGGCGCGATGCTGACGACCAGCCAACTGTAGCGGAGAAACGCCATGGCGGCAGCAGGGATCGCGGTGATCAAGACCCGCCTGGATCAGCTGCTGGAAGTGCCGAGCGAAGTAGCCCGTTTCCCAACACCGCAACCGGAACGGCCAAGGCCATCCAGCGGCTGCGAGTACTGAAGTCGACCGGAATCGTGGTGGGCTCCATCGGCGGCTACAGGCAGTCGCAGTTGGAAGCCTGCTGCGATGCTGGCCTGTGGACTGCGCGGGTGTGCCCATGCCAAGCCTGTAGCTTCGCGCGAGCCACGGGCGAGCTGGCCAGGACCGATGCCATGGATGCCCCTTGCGGGCACTGATGGCGCGGCTCTTTGCCGATCGCCTTCCGTCCCTGCCAGGCACGGCCACCATGGCAGCGTGAGATGCGCGACCGACTGCGTCGAAGCGCTCAGGAGGTCGTGACGTTGCAGGCAAAGAAACAGCAGGCGGCGGTGGCTCCAGCATCGATGCGCAAGCGGGTTGCCCGTACCATCGCCGTATTGGCCCGCCGCCGAATCGCGATCAATCAAGCCATCCATGTACTGATCAAAAGGTATGGATGGCCTGGCGTGCGATCCAGCGAGGGACTCGGCCCGGTCTTCCAAGCCACCGTACTGGCGTTGCTGCCCGAGTCGGGTCATCTCGGTCGCCGATGGATCGCCAAGCCGCCCGGCGTGGCGCCCATGAATCGGGATGGTGGCCAAGGCGGCGGACAACGCCGCCCCGCGCACGGCGATCGTCAGCGTAGGTAGGCCACACTGTCAGCGATGCGTTGAGAGCCGCTGATGAAAGCGTAATGCCAGCAACTGCATGGGCGCGGAAAGCAGCGCAGGGCCGCGCTGGTGGCCTGCATGCGCAAGCTGCCGGGAATCGTCAATGCCAATCGGCGTTATGAAACGCGTACCGGAAATTTGACCATGGCCTGGGCAGCAGCTTCAGAAGACTGTTGCTGGATCGGGACCGGCCGCGAAGCGAAGGCGGCCTGGATGCGTTGTCAGGGTGCACTCAACTGCGGTCGACAATTCTTGTGATCTGCCCATTGCCGAACGAAAATTCTGATTCGCCCTGAAGATAAAGGACGGTGCCTGCCGATGGGCCATCGGGAATGTCTGCGGCCAGTTTCCCCCGGTAGGCGATGACTGCGATGGCAGAATCATGGCCGAATTCCAGGCCTGCGATGCGCTGCTCGCGCTCGGAGAACAACGACCTGGATTGCTCTGCGAGTTTCCTGAACTCATCTATGCCACTTGTCGCTGCTGCGAGTTGATCGCCGGAATAGTTCTCGAAGCGAACATCCTGGGAAAGAAGCGAAAGCATGCCGTCAACGTCGTAGGCAGCCAGGTAGCGGTCGATGAGGTCTTTCATGCTTGAAATTTTCATGATCTCTCCATGCACATCTGCCGCTTGAGTTGAGCCGCGTGCGAAGCAGCGCCGGCTTGAACCAATTGTCAGTCATGGTGTCCGGCAGGCTGTGGTTGCTTGAGAAAGTGCATGCACATACGCACGAACCCGAAAGAGAAAAGTACTGCAAATACGGCATACACGGTGAGCGTGGCCAGATGTGCCTCAGGGCCGAACGTCATCTCCAGGCTGCCGCCCCAAGACTGCTCGAAAATCCACCACGCCGGAAGTAGGAGCGTACTTGCCAGAACGCTGAAGCGGCCAGGCAACCGGGTCTTTACGGCAACGAACAAGGCCGCCATGGCCACGCAAAGAAAGGCAAACACGCTGATCCAAAACCCGATCATGCCGATGCTGCCAAGGAGCTCGATCTCTCCTGCCGTAGGTGGCGTTGCGTCAACGATGCGAACAGGACTACCTGCCATGATGGCTGATGTCCATGTCAAGCCACGCCGCGCCACGAAGTGGCGTCAGCTCGGGCAAATTGTCAGGTGCCATGCAGGATCCTATAAATCAATGGAGAAATAATTGGCCTCATGCAACATGCCTTTTCGAAAATAGAACCGGTGCGCGTCCGTGCGTTTCACGCCAGATACCAGCCGCAGCTGGCGGCAGCCTTCACGTTTGGCTTCGGCGGCAAGCCAGTTGAACAGATGATCACCATAGCCCTTTGATCTTTCGGTCTGCCTGGTGACGAGGTCTTCGATTTCAAGGTATTTTCCGGAATGGAGCCATTCGGAAATCCGGTATCCCGCCACCGCCTTTATGTCTTCGTCGATCAGATAGGCGATTCTGAATCCAGTGGTCTGGCTCAGTCTGTTTATCGTGTTGAGAAAATCTTTCTCCTGGAGATGCGGCCTGAGTTCACGGATTATCGGATGACACGCGGCGATCTCATTGCTGCTTTGTGCAACTTGTATTCTGACGGTCACGAATGCTTTCCTTGGTGGCCAACGCCGGAGCTGAGCTGCGTCACGGAGCGGCGTCGGCTTGAGTGATTGTTGGGCCGCAGGCGGCCTGCAGGCCTGGTTGGCGTTGTACTGCAATGGATCCCAGCGATTTTCGGTCCTGCGCTGCAGCGTGCGGAAGCTCGCCTTATCGTGCAGCAAGCCTTCAGAGTTTCCTTCCAGCATCTTCTCGGGTGAAATTCGAAAAGGTCTTCCCGTCGAAACGGTACACGCCGCCCGATGTGCCCACCCAAAGAGTTCCATCCCTGTCTTCCAGGATGCTTTGAACATAGGTGTTTCCAAGACCGTCTGCGCTCGAATAATGGGTGAATGACTTTCCATCATGGCGATACAGGCCGTCGCCCAGGAGGCTCACCCAAAGCAACCCCGCCCGATCTTCCAGCATCGTCCAAACATAGCCGCCATCAGCGTCGGGCTTCATCGATGAATGAGCGAATGCAATCCCATCGTAGCGGCTCAGTCCGGCATCGCGGGTGCCGAACCAGAGGATCCCTGCCCGGTCCTGCATGATCGTCTGCACGATATCGCTACCCAGCCCATCCTGCTTGGAGAAACGGACTATGTTGGACCCATCGTAACGAAAGGCACCCCGGCCATTGGAACCGAACCAGATATTTCCATCGCGATCCTCGGCGATACTCCACATCAGGCTGGCCGCATGACCGGTGACATCGACCCCCGGGATCTCGAAGTTGGAGAAAGTGTTTCCGTCGTAGCGCGACACGCCACCCGCAGTGCCTATCCAAAGGACTCCCGACCGATCCAGCAGCAGGCTCCATACATCATCATCGGGTAGCCCGTCACGTGCGGTAAAGTTTGCAAACGACTTGCCGTCGTATCGTGAGACGCCGCCCGAAGTGGCGAGCCATAGATGGCCATTCCGGTCCTGAACGATGCCTCTTACCGTTCGGCCCGCCAATCCTTGCTCAACTGAATAGTAGTGCAAGGCGTTGCCGTCATACCGAACTACGCCGTCGTCATTAGTGCCGAACCATATGTCGCCAGCTTTGTCCTGAAACATCCGGCGTATGTACTGACTGACTTGGGTGGTTTCTGACTTCAGGAAGCCGGGTTGGCGCAAGGCAACTGCACTGGTCGGGCGCGCCTCGACTGAGCTTCCGAGTGCAGGAGCTCCGTTCGGGCGAGCGCCGCTCTCTTGCCCCCTGAAACACACCGCTAGCATCAACAACAACATCGGCCATGACAGCTTTAAGATCCAGGCGTTGCTTTTCACACGACTTCCTCTGATCTCGTTACGTGCTGTATCCCCGGGGCGGATGTTTGGCGTCTGTAGCAGTGACGGTCAGAAGCAGCAATGAATCTACTTCTGCGGTCTTACGCCTGAGTTAAGCCGTGCCGCGAAGCGGCGTCGGCTTGAATGAATTGTTAGCAGACTACTCGTGTGGTGCCAGTCGATAGGTTTTAGGAAACTTAGACTGAAAGCTGTCGATCCCCGTGTAGTCCAACAGACCAATCGCTTGCTTCCTAGCCATATCGGATTGCTTGGCCAGCGACCCGGAAAAGCGCTGATCGCCCCAATGCAACAGCAAGGCCAGAACTGAGCAGGCATGCGGCTCCGCACCTGCGCCAATGATGCTTGATCGATCCAGATATGCAAGGAAGTTCTCGAGCCCTTGCTCAGAGGCGAAGGCAGCTTTAAGGCCAGCCAGATAGTCGTAATGATCGAACTGCTTGGCTTGCGGGCAGAGGTCGGAGCAGGCGTCGGCAGAACCGGACAGGATCTCCTTAACCCAAGACGCGCATTGTTTATCCGCGTCATCGGCGGAGGCCGAGCCAGGCGCAAGAGCCAAGGCCATCAAAGCTGCGAGCCGTTTCATGTCTGCTAACGCCGAAGTTAAGTCGTGCCGCGAAGCGGCATCGGCTTGAACGCATTGTTAGACATCATTGCCGAGCACCTTGGTGATCTCGCTTTTCATGAAGTGAATAAATTCTTCCAACTTATCTGCGCGCAAGACCGAGCGATCTTCCTCTTGCCCAAGATAAGCCTGTCTAGCTTCAAGCAAGACAGACTGATGCTGGGCAGGTAGATGTTCCATTGCCCAGTTGGCAGCGACATCCTTCGGCGCGATTTTACCAGTTGCTGCGCTGTACCAAATGCGGGACAACGTAAGCACTACATTTCGCTCATCGCCGGCCCAGTCGGGCTGCGAGTTCCATAGCTTCAAGGTTTCATTCAGCGCCTTGATTAGATCTTGTTCAGGAACTGGATCAAAGAGTTCCTCCGCCGCCGGACCTACCAAAGCCACGCTATGTTCTCTCGCTTTCGTTAGCAAGATAGCCAGATCGATGTCGATCGTGGCTGGCTCGAAGATACCCGCAAGAATGTCATTGCGCTGCCATTCTCCAAATTGCAGTTCGCGCTTGGCTGGATAACGCCACGGCATAATGTCTTCGTGCACGACAATGGTGACTTCTATAGCGCGGAGAATCTCACTCTCGCCTGGGAAAGCCGAAACCTCCAAAAGATCGTTGAACAAAGCTCGCCGCGTTGTGTCATCAAGCCTTGCGGTCACAGTAACCAGCAAATCAATATCACTGTATGGCTTCAGGCCGCCATCCACTGCGGAGCCGTACAAATGTACGGCAAGCAACGTCGGTTCCAGATGGTGCTCGATAACACTAAGCACCTTGGATAGTTGCGTCGAAATTTCGGCGGTCACTGAGTCCCTCATGATGTCTAACGCCTGAATTAAGCCGACCCGCGGAGCGGGTTCGGCTTGAATGAATTGTTAGACGTGTGGCCGCGAGCAATGATCTCAGCAATGTGCGGCCGCGTGTAAAGGGCAACCGGGTTATTGCCGCCTGGAACCTCAGGGCGGTCGAACTCTCCGTCATCAAAGGCTGAGAACACCTCAAAGGCCAAATCTGGCAGAGCGAACTGCGCCATACCAAACATCCAGTTCATTGCCGCGTCCCCGTCCTCAAAGGCGAGCCGACCTGCGGCGAATTCATTAGCGACGTACCAAGCAAGATCATCGTAGAACGCATCGCGCGAAATGCCTGCTTTCACACAAGCGGCCTCAACGTCTGCCTCGGGGGCAGGCGTGTTTGCGACACACAGGTCTACAAATTGCCGAATCACTTGATCCACACGTCTAACACCTGAGTTAAGCCGACGCTGCGAAGCAGCGGTCGGCTTGGACGAACTGTTAGGCGGGAATGGGCCAGTGATCCGTCCCTGGGCCAGTGCCGCCTCCCCAACTACCTGATGCAACCCGATGGTGCCACAGCTTGCATGACGGGGCTTGCCTGTCGATGCATGAAGCGCGGAACCACCGAGGTGACAACAATGATTGCGTGGAACAGGTAACGCCTGAGCCGGAGCGGAGAGCCTGCCGGCACACGCGGCGGTGATGACTGCTTGCCGGGGCCGACCGGGAAACTATTAGCGCATTGGCCGAAGCCAGAGCCACCTGCCCACTGCCCCCATTCCACCTAACACCTGAATTAAGTCGCGCCACGAAGTGGCGTCGGCTTGAATGAATTGTTAGGGGGCGCCACGGCTAGTCGAAGCACATGCCAGCCACAACCATCCCCGCCTTGACCTCGTTGTAGCATCCGTAGATGTCATGCGTATCCGTTTGGCACGTGCCACCGGCTTTAGCCCCTATGACGGCATCCTGTGCGGCCTTGCACATACCCTGACACTCCGCCCCATCTTTGCACTCCCTGCCGCCATCCGTGTAGGGAACGACACAGGCTGGTGCGGCCAACATACCCACACCCCGAACCGTACCGCCCTGAGCTTTGCATTGGGCCACATCAACTCTGGGATGCGAAGCGCACGACGTGCAAGCCAAGACAACTGAAAGCATGGTCAGACGGTAGCGTCCCAACATAGCCCCCTAACGCTTGAGTTAAGCCGCGCCGCGAGGCGGCGTCGGATTGAATGAATTGTTAGGCCTCACTTGCCCGGTAGGGAAGAGGTGCCGTGAGCGCTTTTGCGAGACTTGGAAATAGCTAAGAAGGCGACACCTAGCGCCGTGAGCGAGGGGCCGAGTGCCCAGAAGACCGTTAGTTGAGTGGTTAGGCCAATGATGAGAAAGACGATTCCATTGGCGAGAAACACGAAGCCGATGAGCAAGAGGCTTCTAATCGAATCCATGATGTTGCTCCTTGTGAGGCCTAACACCTATTCGGCCGCCTACCTGCGGCGTTGCCCGGAGTATCGCTGCTTCCCGTTGCCTTGTGAACCGGATAAATCCTACCTCGTATCAATGGGTTGGGTGATGGAGGTGGATGTGGCGCGGGCTGCAGGATGGCAGCGTTATGCCGCAGGAGCACAGCCATATGGATTACACCCCTCAATCTGCTGGTGTACTTGAGCCCAGATCGCCGCGCCTGCTTGATCTGGTCCGTGAGCGGATCCGGCTGCGCCACTACAGCATCCGCACCGAGCAGGCCTACGCCGGTTGGATCCGGCGTTTCATTCTCGCCAACGACAGGCGCCATCCAAGGGAATTGGGGGCGAAGGAGGTCGAGGTATTTCTTACCCGCCTGGCGACGCAGGGCAAGGTGGCGGCGGCCACGCAGAACCAGGCGTTGTCGGCATTGCTGTTCCTTTACCGGGTGGTATTGGAGATCGAGCTGCCCTGGATGGAGGAAGTGGTACGTGCCAAGCGACCGCGCCGGCTGCCGGTGGTGTTGTCGCAGGAGGAAGTGGCATGCATATTGGCTGCCATGCCCGAAGGCCTGCCCGAGTTGATGGCGCGCCTGTTGTACGGCACTGGTATGCGCCTGCTGGAATGCCTGCGCCTGCGGATCAAGGACGTGGATTTTGCCCGGAAGGAAATCTGCGTGCGCAGCGGCAAGGGCGACAAGGATCGACGGGTACCGTTGCCGGAATCATTGCGCGGGCGTCTGCTGCGGCAGCGCGAGCGGGCGTTGCAGCTGCATGAGCAGGACCGGGTCGCCGGCCGCGGGCGGGTATACCTGCCGCATGCGTTGGCACGGAAATACCCGAATGCCGACAGCGAGCCGGGTTGGCAGTACCTGTTTCCTTCCGAGCGGATTTCTGTTGATCCACGCAGTGGCCGAGCAGGGCGCCATCACGCGGGCGAGGAGACCCTGCAGCGGGCCATCAAAACCGCACGCATGCGTGCCGGCATCGCCAAGCCGGCCACCTGTCATTCGTTGCGGCATTCCTTTGCCACGCATCTGCTGGAAGCGGGCCACGATATCCGCACCGTGCAGGAACTGCTGGGCCACAAGGACGTGGCGACCACGCAGATCTACACGCACGTGCTGGGGCGTGGCGCCGGTGGCTTGTTGAGTCCGCTGGACCGTTTGCCGGGGGCAGGATCGGGTTCGGATTGATGGCGTATGCCGGGCGAGCCCGGCATCTACAGGGGTGTGCGAGCCGGGGAGGAACGCACGCCGGTGTGGACGATCACCCTTCCAGCAGCGCCTTGTCCCGCACGGCGCCCTTGTCCGCGCTGGTCGCCAGCAGTGCATACGCTTTCAACGCGGTACTGACCTTGCGCGGGCGCGGCTGCGCCGGTTTCCAGCCGCGTGCGGCCTGTTCCTCGCGGCGACGCGCCAGCTCGGCGTCGTCCACCAGCAGGTGGATGCCGCGCTGCGGTATGTCGATGCGGATGCGGTCGCCGTCGCGGACCAGGCCGATGGCGCCGCCGGCGGCGGCTTCCGGGGAGCAGTGGCCGATGCTCAGGCCCGAGGTGCCGCCGGAGAAGCGGCCATCGGTGAGCAGGGCGCAGGCCTTGCCCAGGCCTTTGGATTTCAGGTAGCTGGTGGGATAGAGCATTTCCTGCATGCCAGGCCCGCCCTTGGGGCCTTCGTAGCGGATCACCACCACGTCGCCGGCCTGCACCTCGTTGCCGAGGATGCCCTTCACCGCCGCGTCCTGGCTTTCGTAGACGCGGGCGTTGCCTTCGAACACGTGGATCGATTCGTCCACGCCGGCGGTCTTCACCACGCAGCCGTCGGCGGCGAGGTTGCCGTACAGCACGGCTAGGCCGCCTTCGCTGGAGAAGGCGTGGGCGACGTCGCGGATGCAGCCCTCGTCGCGGTCCGTGTCCAGCGACGGCCAGCGCGTGCTCTGGCTGAAGGCCACCTGGGTGGGGATGCCGGCCGGGCCGGCCTTGTAGAACTCGTGCACGGCGGCGTCCTGCACCTGGGTCACGTCCCAGCGTGCGATGGCGTCGCCCAGGGTGCGGCTGTGCACGGTCGGCACATCGGTATGCAGCAGGCCGCCGCGCGCGAGCTCGCCGAGGATGGCCATGATGCCGCCGGCACGGTGCACGTCCTCGATGTGGTACTTGGGCGTATTCGGCGCGACCTTGCACAGCTGCGGCACCTGCCGCGACAAGCGGTCGATGTCGCGCAGGTCGAAAGCCACTTCCGCCTCCTGCGCGGCGGCGAGCAGGTGCAGGATGGTGTTGGTCGAGCCGCCCATGGCGATGTCCAGCGTCATCGCATTCTCGAAGGCCTCGAAGGTGGCGATGCCGCGCGGCAGGGCGCTGGCGTCCTCGCCGCCGTACCAGCGGTGGCACAGCTCGACGACCAGGCGCCCGGCGCGTTTGAACAGCGCCTCGCGGTCGCTGTGCGTGGCCACCACGGTGCCGTTGCCCGGCAGCGACAGGCCCAGCGCTTCGGTCAGGCAGTTCATCGAGTTGGCGGTGAACATGCCGCTGCACGAGCCGCAGGTGGGGCAGGCGCTGCGCTCGATGGCGGCCACCTGCTCGTCGCTGACCGCTTCGTCGCCGGCGGCGACCATCGCGTCGATCAGGTCGAGCTTGTGCTCGGCCAGCTTGGTTTTGCCGGCTTCCATCGGCCCGCCGGAAACGAACACCACCGGGATGTTTAGCCGCAGCGCGGCCATCAGCATGCCGGGGGTGATCTTGTCGCAGTTGGAGATGCACACCAGCGCGTCGGCGCAGTGCGCGTTGGCCATGTACTCCACCGAATCGGCGATGATTTCGCGGCTGGGCAGCGAATACAGCATGCCGTCATGGCCCATGGCGATGCCGTCGTCCACGGCGATGGTGTCGAATTCCTTGGCCACGCCGCCGGCCGCTTCGATCTCGCGCGCCACGAGCTGGCCGAGGTCCTTCAGGTGCACGTGCCCGGGCACGAACTGGGTGAAGGAGTTGGCCACGGCGATGATCGGCTTGTGGAAGTCGCCATCGGTCATGCCGGTGGCGCGCCACAGGGCGCGGGCGCCGGCCATGTTGCGGCCGGCGGTGGAGGTTTTCGAGCGGTATTCGGGCATGGGGAAGGCAGAAAAAACGCAGTGCGAACGATTCTGCATGAAGAACCCGGTTGCTGTTGCAACCATCGCCCTGGTGGGAATGGCGGCTGGAAAGCGGGCGCGCAAGGCGCACGCGGGGAGAAGACGGTGGTCGTCAGGGCCGCGGACCGTGCGGGCGGTCCGGTCCTTCAACCTGAAAAGACGTTCAGGTTGGATGGGACGCCGATTTCCGTCCACGGGGCTGGATCGGGCATCATCCGGGAACGAATTCATGGGGTTATCGACGATGAAGCGATCCAGGACCACCGCGCTGCTGCTGATGAGCACCGCGCCGCTGCTGTTCACCGCCTGCCAGCAGGAACAGGCCGTACAGGTGCAGGAAGGGCTGTACACCTCGGTGGAAGCCTGCAGCGAAGCCACCGGTGATCCGTCCGCCTGCCGCACGGCCTTCGCCACCGCGCAGCAGCAGGCCGCCGATGCCGCGCCCAAGTACGCCAGCAAGGAAGAGTGCGCCAAGGAGTACCCGGCCGAGCAGTGCGTGCAGCAGCACACCAGCGCCGGCACCTCGTTCGTCGGCCCGATGATGATGGGCTTCTTCATGTCGCAGATGCTCAACAACCGCGCAGGTGCCGTGGCCGCTCCGCCGGCCGCGCAGCCTGCGTTCAAGGACAACGCCAACGGTTGGGCCAAGCCGGCTGCCCCGGGCGGCAGCGGCGGCCTGAACACCGCCAGCGGCATCGGTGCCGGCAAGGCCGGCCTGGCGCCGGTGACCAGCGAACCGAACCGCGCCGTCACCGCCAGCCGCGGCGGCTTCGGTTCGCGCAGCGGCGGCCGCACCACCGTCGGCGGTTGATGCGGTGAGGCGGGTTGCCATCGCCGAGCGCTCCAACTGGCGCGCGCGTGCCGCCGAGGCGGGGTTCCGTTTCCACACCATCGACGGCGCGCCGTACTGGGACGAAACCGCGTATTACGCCTTTACCCTGCGCCAGATCGAAAACGACCTGGAAGACCCCAGCGCCGAGCTGCATGCAATGGCGATGGACCTGGTCGGCGACGTGGTGGCCAGCGAGGAACTGATGGAGCGGCTGGCGATTCCCGCGCCGTTCCGCGACTGGATCGCCGAAAGCTGGCGCCGTCGCGATCCGCATCTCTACGGGCGGCTGGACTTCGCCTACGACGGCAACGGCCCGGCCAGACTGTACGAACTGAACTACGACACGCCGACCTCGCTGTACGAGGCGGCGTTCTTCCAGTGGCAATGGCTGGAAGACCAGCGCAACCGCGGCGCGCTGCCGCAGCAGGCCGACCAGTTCAATTCCCTGCACGAGACCCTGGTCGAACGCTTCGCTGGACTGGCGGCGCAGCTGCCGCCGCCGCTGTACTTCAGCGCGGTGCGCGAGTCGGAAGAGGACCAGGGCACGGTCGCCTACCTGCGCGACTGCGCGGCGCAGGCCGGCCTGCACGGCGCGGCGATCGCCATCGAGGACATCGGCCTTTCAGCCGACGGGCGCTTCACCGATCTGGACGACACCGTGATCGGCAGCCTGTTCAAGCTGTATCCGCTGGAGGACCTGATGCGCGAGGAATTCGGCGCGGCGCTGCCCGGCTCGGGCGTGCAGCTGCTGGAGCCGGCGTGGAAGGCGGTGCTCAGCAACAAGGGCATCCTGCCGCTGCTGTGGCAGCGCCACCGCGGTCATCCCAACCTGCTGGAAGCGCACTTCGACGACGGCAGCGCATTGCCGGCCGGCTGGGTGCGCAAGCCGCTGCATTCGCGCGAGGGCGCCAACGTTGCCATGCACATGAGCGACGGCCGCTGGCAGGAAAGCGAAGGCCCGTATGCGGGGCCGTGCATCGTGCAGGCCTTCCATCCGCTGCCGGCGTTCGAGGGCAATTACCCGATGGTCGGCAGCTGGATCGTGGGCGACCGCGCCTGCGGCATCGGCGTGCGCGAAGACGACAGCCGCATCACCCGCGACAGCGCCCGTTTCCTGCCGCACGCGATCATCGACGATGCCCCGCAGGGAAGCACGCGCATCTACGTCTGACGCCGACACACCCGTAGAGCGGGGCAACGCCCCGCTGGGGCTTTATCGGCAAAGCCCCGCCGGGCGCTGCCCGGCGCTACACATCAATGGGATGGAAGCCAACCGCAGGGCGGCACGATCAAGGCACAGCAGACGCCAGCCGGCCGCACCCGCTCTGTAGAGCGGGGCATCGCCCCGCTGGGGCTTTGCCGGCGAAGCCCCGCCGGGCGTTGCCCGGCGCTACAACAGCCCGTCGCGCTTGACCGCGAGGTAGCGCTCCACCAGCGCGGCGGGCAGTTCTTCGGCGGTGACGTCCAGCACCATCACCCGATGGCTGCGCAGCGCCTCGTGCGCGGCGGCGCGCTGCTGCAGGTAGCGGGCGATGGCGCCAGCCTGCACCGCATCGGGCAGCGTATCGGCGCTGCGGGAGAGGGCATCGTCCAGTTCGCGCTCGCGCAGGCTGGCCACGCATACCAGGTGCCGCTTCTGCAGCAGGCGCACGGCGGCGAGCAGGTCCTCGATGTCCTCGTCGCGCACGTTGGTCACCAGCATCACCAGGCAGCGCCGCGACTGCCGCAGCGACAGTCCGGTGGCGGCGGCGAGGTAGTCGGTGGCGACCGGCTGCGGTTGCAGGTCGTAGCTGGCGCGCAGCAGCGTGTCGATCGCACCGAGCCCGCGCTGCGGCGCCACCCAACGGGTTTCGCCGCCGCTGGCGAACAGGCCCACGCCGTCGCCCTGGCGCAGCGCCAGGTAGGACACCACCAGCGAGGCGTTGAGCACATGGTCGAAGTGCGACAGGCCGCCCTCGTCGGCCAGCATCCGCCGGCCGGTGTCGATCATCATCACCAGCTGCTGGTTCTTCTCATCCTGGTACTCACGCGAAATCAGCTTGCGCGCGCGCGAGGTAGCCTTCCAGTCGATCTGGCGCAGGCTGTCGCCGACGCGGTATTCGCGCATCTGGTGGAAGTCGGTGCCCTCGCCGCGGCGGCGCTTCAGGTGCGCGCCGACCAGGCGCGAGGCCATTTCCGCGCTGAGCAGGGCCAGCCGCGTCAGCGGCACGAAGTTCGGGTAGACCCGTACCTTCTGCGCTGGCCCGGCGATGCGCGATTGCCGCCACAGCCGCAGCGGCGAATACAGGCGCAGCTGCACGCCGTCGAAGGCGAAGGCGCCGCGCGCGCCGGGGGTGAAGTGGTAGCTGAAGCGGGATTCGCTGGCGCGTGAAAGCCGCAACGTACGCGGCAGGCCTCGCGTGGTCCAGCCGCCGGGCACCAGGTCGAACACGTCCACGCGCTGCTTGCCGAAGCTGTCCAGTTGCAGCCAGGCTTCGCGCTCGATGCCCAGGGCCAGGGTTTCGGGCAGTTCGCGCCGTACCGTGGGCGTGGGGCGGCGCCGCAGCCATAGTGCGTCGGCCAGGGTGGGGAGGGCGATGGCGCATGCGGTTGCAGTCCAGATTCCGGTGGGCAGCAGGTGCAGGGCGACGGGGATGCCGAGCAGGCCCCACAGGGCGAGCAGTGCGATCAGCAGCGGTGCGGGCCTCATGCGTCGGCCCTCATGCCGGATGCGATGCCTGCGGACGAGCGCGAAAGCACAAAATCCTTTGCGGTTGCGGTTGCGGTTGCGGTTGCGGTTGCGGTTGTTTTTGGCTTTTGACTTTCAGGGTTCCCTTCCGCAGCGACGGAGCCAGCGGGAAAAACCCGAAGGGCGGCGTGCAGGGATGCACGCCGTTTTTCTACGCGACAGGGATGTCGCGTAGAAAAATCCCGCTGGCGTAGTGGACCCGGGGCGCGTAGCGCGTCGGGCGCGTAGGCAGGGCGTGCTTTCTTTTGGCTAGCTTTTCTTTGCACGAGCAAAGAAAAGTAGCTCGCGCCCCGAAGGGGGGCGAAAGCACTTGATCCTGCTCCTGCCCTTGTCTTGGCTTTCCTGGAGCGAAACGACAGCAGCTCAAGCACGGAGCCAGGGCGGAAGCTTGAAAGCAAGGCTTTCACTCCTGCTTCGCAGGAGCGAGTTACTTCTCTTTGCTCGTGCAAAGAGAAGTAACCAAGAGAAAGCACGCGCCGGGACGCGATCCGTCGGGCTGCGCCCGCCGGTCCCCTGCGCTCCTCGCGTGCCGAGGGGACGGCGCACAACTCGCTTCGCTCAGACACGTGCGCCTCTTCGCCCCTCGGCCCGCTGCGGTGCTCGGCTCGCTCTACGGCGATAGGGGTCAAAAGCCGGAGGGCAGAAGAAAAATCAACGGCAACAGCAACAGCAACAGCAACAGCAATTCCTGCCTGTGCGGCGACCTCAATGAACGCACACATGGCAATGACGGCAACAGCGGCCCGCCCCAAATCCTCCCTCCGCACCGTGTACGAGGGAGCAGGGACCGAATCCGCATGGCCGCCCACAAAGGTCACTTGCGCGGCGCCTCCACCTTCGTCAGCAGCGCGGTCAACGCATCGTCCGCCGACTGCCCTTCGATCTGCAGCTCCGGTGCCAGCGCGATGCGGTGTCGCAGCGCTGGTTTGGCGATCTCGCGGACGTCGTCGGGGGTGACGAAATCGCGCCCGGCCAACACCGCCTGCGCACGCGCCGCGCGCACCAGCGCAAGGCTGCCGCGCGGGCCGGCGCCCAGGGCGATGCCGGGCCACTTGCGCGTGGCGGCGACGATGCGCACCGCATAGTCGATCACCTGCGGGTCGACGGTGATCGCCGCCACCGCCTGCTGCATGCGCACCACGTCGGCGCCGCTCATCACCCGCGGTACCTGCGACAGGTCGAAGTCGCTGGCGCTGCGGCCGGCGGTGATCGCCTCGACCATGCGCTTCTCGTCTTCCAGCTGCGGGTAGTCGATCAGCACCTTGAGCAGGAAGCGGTCCAGCTGGGCTTCCGGCAGCGGGTAGGTGCCTTCCTGCTCCACCGGGTTCTGCGTGGCCAGGGTGAGGAACGGCGGGTTGAGCGGGAAGGCGCGGCCCTCGATGGTGACCTGGCCTTCCTGCATCACCTCCAGCAGCGCCGATTGGGTCTTGGCCGGTGCGCGGTTGATCTCGTCGGCCAGCAGCAGGTTGGTGAACACCGGGCCGCGGCGGATCTTGAAGCTCTCGGTCTTGGGGTCGTACACGGCGTGGCCGCTGACGTCGCTGGGCATCAGGTCGGGGGTGAACTGCACGCGCGCGTAGTCCAGCTCCAGCGCCTGCGCCAGGGCGCGCACCAGCAGGGTCTTGCCGAGGCCGGGCACGCCTTCGATCAGTACGTGGCCGCCGGCCAGCAGCGCGACCAGGATCTGGTCCAGCACGTCGGCCTGGCCGATGAAGGCCTGGCCGACGGCTTCGCGCAGGCGTTCGACGCGTTCGATCAGGTCGGTGTTGCCGGGCGCGGGCGCCGGTGCGGGCGCATCGCCGGGGAGGGCGGGCGGAGCGGGCAGGTCGGTCATAGCTGGTTTCTCATCTGGATCAGCAGGGCGATGCGTTCGCGCAGCGCGGCGTCGTCGCGCGACGGCGGAACTTGCAGGGCGAGCCGCACGCGTTCAAGCGGCCAGCGCAGGTGGTCGGCGATGGCCTGCAGCTGGGCGTCGCCGGCGAGGGCGGCGGCCAGCGGTGCGCGCCGGCGCAGGCGCGCAAGGAAGGACTGACGCACCGCGTCGTACAGCAGCGGCGCCTTGCCGTAGCGGTGCAGGTGCTCGCCGCTGGCGCGCACGTGTTCGAGCAGCGAGCGGCGTTCCTGCCGCGGCGAGGGCAACAGCGGGCCGAAGCGCTGGGCGCGCATCCACAGCCATGCCAGCAGGGCCAGCAGCAGCGGCAGCCAGATCGGCCAGCCGCGCTGCAGCACGGTGCGCCACAGCGACGGCGCTTCAGCTGCGTAGACCAAGTGCATGCGGCCCTTGCCGTAATTGGGGGCCAGCACCAGCCGCGCGAGGTCGCGGTGCGGCAGGTCGCGCAGGCCGGTGTCCTTGTCGTCCTGGCCGTTGCGCAGGAAATCCATGTCGGCCAGTACATCCACGCGGCCGCCGCCGTAGCGCAGCCGCGCGTAGGCCAGCGTGTCGTCGCTGGCGTCGCCCCAGCGCAGCTCGGCGCGGGCGCTCTCGCCCAGGGTGAAGCGGTTGCCGGCGCAGAATTCCTGGTGTTCTTCCTGTCCCTGCACGCGCCATGGCTGGCAGCGCGGCGCGGCCTCGTCGGGAACGATGCCGAAAGGGTCGAACAGCGTCTGCTCGCCGTCCAGCGTGTCGTCGGCCTTGGGCATGCGCAGCAGCAGGTGGCCGCCGTACTCCACCCAGTCCACGAGCTGTTCGACCTGTGCGGATGCGAGCTGGCGCGGGTCGTCGAGCAGCAGCATGGTGTCGCGCGGCTGCAGATGCATGGCCGGCAGGTCGAGCGTGCGCCGCGTCTCGGCGTCCACGCCATCGCGGCGCAGGGTTTCGCGCAGGGCGAACAACGGATTGAAGCTGGGCTCGCCATAGGCCGGCAGCGTGGCCTGTTCGCAGACGCGCTGGTAGCTGCGCAGGAACCACATCACCGCCAGGCCCGCCAGCAGCAGGACGGCCACGGCGATCAACGCATTGCGCCAGCGCGGGCTCATGCCGGCCACCCGTACTGCTGGCGCAGGTCGTCGAGCAGGGCCTGGAACTCATCCTCCGATGGCAGGCGGCCGGCGTAGGCGGCGTACTGCCAGGTGCGCACCATGCGTGCGAACAGGCGCCGGTCCGCTTCCTGCGGCATGCGCTTCGATGCGCGCAGGCACTGCGCCTCGGTGCTGCCCGGCGGCAGCACGATGTCGGCGCGCTGGGCCAGTTCATCCAGGCTGGCGCGGTACAGCAGGGCCAGCGCATGCCGCGGCCTGCCGTCCTGCCACAGGCGGCGGGCGCTGGCGAGGATATCCGGCGGCAGGGTGTCGGGCAGCTGCAGTTCATGCTGGGTGACGTCCGACTCGACTTCGTGCCGGCGGCGGCGCCCGCTGCCGCGCAGCCAGGGCAGCCACCAGCGGGTGGTCAGCGCCAGCGCAAGCAGCAGCGCGCCGACCACGATCCACAGCAAGCCCTCGCTGAGCAGGGCCAGCAGCTTGACGAACGCGCCCACCAGTTCACCGCCGGGGAAGTTCCAGTCCCGCGTCGGCTTCTCTTCCTCGGGCTTCCTGCGCTCCCAATGGCAGACCATGTGCTTGGCGCCGAGTTGGGGATCCTCATAGGCGCGTGCGGCGGCCTGGCGGAAGCCGCCGGTATCGACCGGTGATGGACCGAATATCGTCGCCGGCGTGGCTGCCACAGAAGCAGGCGCGGCGCCGCCCTTGTGGTTGTCGTGCGTCGCCGGCGCCGCATCACTGGCTTCCTGCGCATGGAGCGGCAGCGACAACGGCGCGAACGCCAGCGCCACCAGCAGCAGGAGCGGCGCCGCGCGCGCCAGCCGCTCACGCAGGCGGCGGAAGGCGATCTCCACGTCCCAGGCTTCCAGCTGGGTGCGGCGGTTGAGGTACAGGCCGAAGCCGGCGCCGCTGTAGAACGGGCCGATCAGCGTCATCGCGGCCCAGGCCAGCAGGTTGAAGCCCAGCCATACCCACGCCGGAGTGTCGCTGCCGATCAGCGATACCGCCACGCGCAGCGATTCGGGCAGCGCATCCAGCGGCACGAACATGAAGACCAGGGCGATGCCGGCCAGCTGCAGCATCACCTCGAAATGCCAGTACACCAGGGTCAACAGCGCCGCATGGCCGTAGGCCGCACCGCCCAGCACGCGCCGTCGCAGCCGCCGTTGTCCGGCGTCGCCGCCTTCGAGCAGGTCCACCGGCATCAGCAGCGAGCGCGCCGGGCTCAGGCGCCGCCAACTCAGATAGGCCAGCAAACCGCGCCAGCCCCAGCGCCACTGCGCGCGCAACGTATCGGCGGTGCCGGGCACCGCGCCGAACGCGCCGCGCGAGATCACGTACAGCGGGATGCGTTCGAACGCCGGCTTCAACCACCACATCAGCAGCGCCGGCAGCCAGAAGGCCTCCAGCCACCAGCCGGCCAGGTTGAGCAGCGCGAACAGCGGCAGGGTCAGCAGCAGCCACGGTTTCCAGATGGCCGCGGCATGGCGCCGCACCAGCGCGCTGCCCAGCTCCATCGCCTCCCACTGCGAACGCGCGCGCAGCACCACGTCGAGCTGGTCAATGCGCATCGCCGCCCCCGTGCCCGCCGCGCCACAGCCAGGCGAACACCAGCGTCCACAGCACGCCGGAGACGGTGAACTTGCCCCACGCCGGCACCCAGGCGATGGACGACCAGAACGCCTCGATGAAGGCCGCCACCAGCAGCATGAAGGCCACGCCCAGGCACAGCCGCGCACCGATCACCCCGCCCTCCACCAGCGCGTCGATGCGCCGCTTGCGGCCCGGCGCGATCAACCGCAGGCCCAGCTGCAGGCCGGCGCCACCGGCAATCACGATGGCGGTCAATTCGAACGGCGCATGCCCCACCACGAAGCGCCAGAACGCATCGCCATAGCCCACATGCTGCAGGTGGCCGGCCACCGCGCCGATGGTCAGGCCGTTGAACAGCAGCACCAGCACCGCGCCGACGCCGGCCAGCAGGCCGCTGGCGAAGGTGCGCAGGCCGATGCTGATGTTGTTCATGATGTAGTGGCCGAACATCGCCCAGTCGGTGCCGCTGTCGCGGCCCAGGTGCTCGGCGGTGGGCGCGTACATCTTTTCCATCTGCGCGACCTGCCGCGGGTCCAGCAGCAGGTGCACCAGTTCCGGCCTGTACTGCAGCAGCACGAACACGCCCACCAGCGGCACCACGAACAGCGCGCAGGCCACCCACATCGCCGCGGCCTGGCTGCGCACCAGCTGCGGGAAACCGGCGAACAGGAATTCCACCGCGCGCTGCCAGCGTGGCGGCGGCGCGCGGTACAGCAGGTTGTGGCCGCGCTGCATCAGCTGCTGCAGGCGTTCGACCAGCTGCGGGCTGTAGCCGCGGCGGCGCGCCAGCGCCAGCTGCTGGCACAGGCGCCGGTAGCGCTCGGGAATGGTCTCGTCGCCCGGCAGATCGGGCGCGGGCGTGCCGCGCGCCTTGCGCGCGCTGCCGCCGCGCTGCTGCAGCCAGTCCTCGAACTGGCGCCATTCGTGCTGGTGGCGGGTGACGAACTGCTCCTGCCTCATCGCCGCCCCAGCAGCCAGTTGGCCATGGCGTACAGGCGCAGCACGCCGGTCTGGCCCTGCGCCCGGCTCAGGCCGCTGGCGATGTCGGCCAGCTCGCTCTGGCGCGGGCCGGGCAGCGCCGGGGCGCGGTCGGCAAAGGCGATCACCGCCTGCTGCTCGGCCGGCTGCAGCGGCAGCGGCGGCGCCAGCACGGCATCGATGCGTGCCGGCGGCACCGGCGCGGGCGCCGGCACGTGCACCACCAGGCTGCTGGCCACCAGGTCGCCCAGTCGGCGCCCGTGCGCATCGCACAGGCAGGCGATCAACCCGAGCGCGTAGCCGAACGGCAGCATGTCCACGGTGCGCAGCAGGTTGCGCACGATCGCCGGCATCCAGCCCAGCGGCGCGCCGTCGCGCGCCACCACGCGCAGGCCGAGCACACGCTTGCCCAGGGTCTGGCCGAACCAGACCTCCAGCACGATGGGGTAACCCCAGAACAGCAGGAACATCAGCCCCAGGTACAGGCCCTGGCCCAGCCCGCCCAGCGCCATCAGCAGCGGGCTCATCAGCGCCAGCACGCCGAAACGCGCCATCAGATCGATCAGCCACGCCAGCGCACGCGGCACCGGCCCGGCCGCCGGCAGCTGCAGCGGCACGCCTTCGGGCGTGATGACTTCGCGGTAGGTATCGAGCATGGGCGGCGCAGCGCTCAACGGCCGGGCGCCGCCCGTCGCGTGCAGGGTCGGGAGTTGTCGCAAGCCCGGTATCCGGACCGGGCGGCTGCCGCTGGCATGCGTGTCTCGGTAGCGTCCTGTCAGCGGCTGACTTTACCGGCCGCCGCAACGGATGCCCAGCCCGCGGAAGGAGGCTCCCGCGGGCCGGTACGCCTTACTGCACCGTGGTGTTCTTGCGATCACCGCCGAAGAATTTCTTCACCACGCCCCCCAGCGCCACCACGCCGATCAGCAGCAGCTTCCAGAACTTGGCGAAGATCAGGCCCAGCTTGGCGAACAGCCCGGCCTTGGCCGCCAGCCCGCCGCCGATCAGCGTCGCCACGCCATAGGCGGCGATCTTGTCGGTCTTGGGGTTGTGGTCGGCATAGCGCGCGCCCTGCTCGAACTCGGCCATCGGCAGCAGCTTCTCCATGCCGGTGCGCACCAGCGGCAGCTCGCCCATGCCCGACACCGCATTGAGGCTCAGGTAGCCATGGCGGCCGAGCACGCGGATGCCGTAATTGAGCACGTGGCCGGACTGGCCGTTGAACTCCAGCTCCTTGGCCCAGTACAGCTTGTTGTTGCCGGCGTCGTAGCGCGGCGGCACCGCCCAGCCCACCAGCTTCAGCGTGCCGTAACCGGCCTTCTCGCGTTCCGGGTTGGCTTCGTTGATCTGCTCCTGCATGTCGCGCAGCAGCTCGTCGTAGTTGATCTTCGACGCGTCCTCGTCGGACACATAGCCGTCGTCGGCATAGGTGACCACCACCGCCCAGCTGTCCTCGTCGGCCAGCCCCGGCGAGCGCGGCACGATCAGCCCCAGCACGTCCTCGTCGGGCGGGTTGCCCCACATGTCCTCCAGCACGCGCCGCGCATCGGCCTGGTCCAGATAGCGGAACTCCGGGCCCAGGTTGAAGCGCGCCTTGGCCTCGGGCACCTCGATGGCGCCCGAGCGGAAATGCAGCGACTGCACGAACGCCGCGGCGTCCTGCTCGTCCTGCGCCAGCGCGGCCGGCGAAGCGGCGCAGAACAGCGTCGCGCCGGCCAACAGGCCCAGCGCCATGGATCTGATCGACATGAAAAGGTTCCTTTCCCTGGAGGGCGTCCCCACGCCCGAGGCCGGCAGTGTGAGGCAGGGTGGACCCGGCGGCAACGTGAAATGCCGGTGGCGCCCTGTAGAGCGGGGGCAACGCCCGCTGGCCTGACGTCAGCCCGCCATCCCCAGATACTGATCCTTCAAGCGCACGTAATGGTCTGCCGAATACCGCAGCCCCTCGATGTCCTTCGCGCTCAAGGTGCGCACCGGCCGCGCCGGATTGCCCACCCACAACTCGCCGTGTGCCACCCGCTTGCCCGGCCCCACCACCGCACCGGCGCCGATGAACGCCTCGTCCTCGATCACCGCGCCATCCAGCACGCACGCGCCCATGCCGATCAGGCAGTAATCGCCAATGCTGCACGCATGGATGATGCAGCCATGCCCCACGGTCACGCCCTCGCCGATCAGCGTGGGGTAGCCGCCCTTGTTGTACGGGCTCTCGTGGCTGACATGGATGATGGTGCCGTCCTGCACGTTGGTGCGCGCCCCGATGCGCACATGGTTCACATCGCCCCGGATCACCGTACCCGGCCACACCGACACGTCATCGCCCAGCGCCACGTCGCCGATGATCGTGCAGGCGGGGTCGATGTAGACGCGCTGGCCGAGGGTGGGGGATTTGTCTAGGAAGGAGCGGAGGGGGGGCACGGAAAAAGTCCAAGGCTGGTCGTCTGGCTTTGGATGATAGGCGTATGCCCTGCGTTCTCCTACATCGGGTGGATTGTCGGAAGTGAAGTGGTTGCCGAGCGGAAAGAACAGAAAGCCTGCTAGCCTAACTGGATTCCGTCGAAGGCTTCTGGTCTGGTTGCTCGGCAACGAACGCGCGGGGTGGTGTTTTCCATGCATCGAACATGCTCTGAGCTGCCTACTCGGCAGCGAACAACGAAGCGCTGGACCTCCTCGCCGCCTACATTCTCTGAGCTGCCTACTCGGCAGCGAACACCAGCAGATGCTTTCTGCTCCGGTTGCCGCATTTCTGAGCTGCCTACTCGGCAGCGAACATCGCCCGAGGTGATGAACTCCCGGCGCTTGGTTTCTGAGCTGCCTACTCGGCAGCGAACTTGGGCCTGCGGGGTGAGGCCGTTGTGCCCAATTTCTGAGCTGCCTACTCGGCAGTGAACGTCGGCAACGGACCAAAGCGAGATTCCCGCAATTTCTGAGCTGCCTACTCGGCAGCGAACAACAGCAAGGCCCTGCGCCTGCGCCCGGTCAATTTCTGAGCTGCCTACTCGGCAGCGAACGCCGCGCTCTTGCGCGGGCCATCCTCCAGCTTTTTCTGAGCTGCCTACTCGGCAGCGAACTTGACTAGGAATTCAATCTCAACGGAGACGATTTTCTAAGCTGCCTACTCGGCAGTGAACTGTGCAGCGCGCCTAAGAGCTTCTAACAAAACCACCAAAGAGCGATGCTATGCACGATGAGACGTGCATTGATCGGTCAGAAGTTGTGGGATGAACTTGCGCCGCTAGTTCCAGAGGTACCGCGCTCGGCCAAGGGTGGACGCCCTCGATTGGAGGATCGGGCGGTGTTCAACGGCATCCTGTTCGTGCTGTACACCGGGATTGCCTGGGAGGACCTGCCGCAAGAGCTCGGCTATGGGAGTGGCATGAGCTGCTGGCGTCGCCTGCAGGCGTGGCAACAGTCCGGCGTCTGGGAGCGACTGCACCATACGTTGCTGGGGCGTCTGCGGCAGTACGACCAGATCGACTGGAGCCGGGCAAGTATCGATGGGGCAAGCGTTGCCAGCCCCCGGGGGGCCAGGAAACGGGCCCGAACCCAACCGACCGCGGCAAATCGGGTAGCAAGCGGCATCTGATCGTTGACCGTCGCGGGGTGCCTTTGGCGTTGATGGTGTCGGGTGCGAACCGACATGATTCGATGATGCTCGAGCCATTGGTCGATGCATTGCCGGCGATTACTGGCCTGCAAGGGCGTCCACGCCGCAGACCGGACAAGCTGCACGCCGACAAGGGGTACGACTTCAAGCGATGTCGCCGGCATCTGCGTCAACGCGGCATTGCCGCACGAATCGCCCGGCGGGGAGTGGAAGGCCGCGAGCGATTGGGACGGCATCGCTGGGGGGTGGAGCGAACGCATGCGTGGCTGGCGGGCTTCGGCAAGCTGCGGATCCGTTTCGAACGTCGTCTGGACACCCACTTGGCCTTGCTGCGCCTGGCATGTGCTGTGATCTGCATACGCTTTGTTGAGCGGTTTTGTTAGCCGTTCTAAGTCACGCCCTTCACCGTTTCTGAGCTGCCTACTCGGCAGCGAACAGCCCACCGGGCCTTTCCTGGGTTCTTCATGTTTTCTGAGCTGCCTACTCGGCAGCGAACGCTGCTGCTTCGCCTCGGCCAGGTCTTCCGAATTTCTGAGCTGCCTACTCGGCAGCGAACTACGGCCCCATGTGCGCCATGTACCCGGAGCGTTTCTGAGCTGCCTACTCGGCAGCGAACGTGCTCGAGCTCGCGAACGGTTCCTCGATCGATTTCTGAGCTGCCTACTCGGCAGCGAACGACGAAAGCGCGGTATCTTGAGCCTTGGGGACTTTCTGAGCTGCCTACTCGGCAGCGAACAGCAAGCGGTAGAACCGGTCACAGGCAAGAACTTTCTGAGCTGCCTAATCGGCAGCGAACTCCGCCAATGCCTGGGCAACAGCCGGGGCGCATTTCTGAGCTGCCTACTCGGCAGCGAACGGACGCTGGGCGGAAGTAGCTCTGCGACTTGTTTTCTGAGCTGCCTACTCGGCAGCGAACCATGGGCCAAGCCCCGAACTCGATGCGGTTCTTTTCTGAGCTGCCTACTCGGCAGCGAACTTGAGTTTACCGTGGTTAACGCACTGCTAAATTTTCTGAGCTGCCTACTCGGCAGCGAACTTGGTTGGCAGCCGCGAGCGTAGATATTTAATCTTTCTGAGCTGCCTACTCGGCAGCGAACGCACCGGGGCTGGACACCGAGCCCGTTGCGCATTTCTGAGCTGCCTACTCGGCAGCGAACAGCGTCTTGGATAATTGAGCATCACCCTTGATTTTCTGAGCTGCCTACTCGGCAGCGAACACCTCATCGAATGTCACCGTCGTCAAGCCGAATTTCTGAGCTGCCTACTCGGCAGCGAACAGACGCTCACCGCCGAAACCGACGTGATTGGTTTTCTGAGCTGCCTACTCGGCAGCGAACGCGTAGCGATCAGCGGTGCGGACTTCCCGCATTTTTCTGAGCTGCCTACTCGGCAGCGAACCCAGCGGATAGCAACGCCCGCAGACGTGAGCTTTTCTGAGCTGCCTACTCGGCAGCGAACAATGCGACACCTCAGCATCACATACCAGGACGTTTCTGAGCTGCCTACTCGGCAGCGAACCTGCTGGGTGACGGTGGTCGTCAGGGCGCTAATTTCTGAGCTGCCTACTCGGCAGCGAACTCCGTGCGAGTCCCGAGATTCACCGGCGCAAGTTTCTGAGCTGCCTACTCGGCAGCGAACGTATCTTAAATTCTCAACCTAACTCGGCGACATTTCTGAGCTGCCTACTCGGCAGCGAACAAGAGCCGGAACACTCCCATCGATGTGACCGATTTCTGAGCTGCCTACTCGGCAGCGAACGTCTGCAACCTCGACGCTTTCAGTTGGGCGGTTTTCTGAGCTGCCTACTCGGCAGCGAACCAACCGCAGGCGTTTTCAGCGTGTCAAGCTATTTTCTGAGCTGCCTACTCGGCAGCGAACGGCAACCAGATTCTTCAGCTCGGCAACAAAGCTTTCTGAGCTGCCTACTCGGCAGCGAACGGGCCACGTCTGGCGCTTGCCGTAAGGGATGCTTTCTGAGCTGCCTACTCGGCAGCGAACGGCCGTACCCACCGGCCGCGCCGCGGCTCAACTTTCTGAGCTGCCTACTCGGCAGCGAACCAGCTCGGCAGCAACTGGGACGGCAACAACGTTTTCTGAGCTGCCTACTCGGCAGCGAACGGAAAGCGATCCTGATGCATGGGAAGCGCACAATTTCTGAGCTGCCTACTCGGCAGCGAACGAGCAAAAGGAGCTGCTGCAGAGGCTGGTGGCTTTCTGAGCTGCCTACTCGGCAGCGAACACCGAGCCGTGCAGCCCGAATCTGGCTTCTCCTTTCTGAGCTGCCTACTCGGCAGCGAACATCGAGCGCACTTACCTGCTGCCGATGACGCATTTCTGAGCTGCCTACTCGGCAGCGAACGGTCATGGCCTTCTTGTTCTTGCTCCACATCATTTCTGAGCTGCCTACTCGGCAGCGAACCCGATGGGAGCAGCAGCGAAGCGCGCGAAGGTTTTCTGAGCTGCCTACTCGGCAGCGAACGGGATCGGGCTGATCGGCCTTTGTGCTGACCATTTCTGAGCTGCCTACTCGGCAGCGAACTTCATCGTGCCGGAAGCCCCGCGCGCATTACATTTCTGAGCTGCCTACTCGGCAGCGAACAACGTGCGCAATGCCGACACCGTGGCCGTCAGTTTCTGAGCTGCCTACTCGGCAGCGAACACGACCCAAGAAAAATTGATCGAAGCGATGAATTTCTGAGCTGCCTACTCGGCAGCGAACTTGGAGGTCTACAACAACGTTCGTTCTCTAGATTTCTGAGCTGCCTACTCGGCAGCGAACTCGCTCGAATCCGCCGCGAGTACGTAGTCGGTTTTCTGAGCTGCCTACTCGGCAGCGAACTGGCGGATCATCCTGCCCTCGCGCGCCTCCAATTTCTGAGCTGCCTACTCGGCAGCGAACGCCATCCCCCATCCCGAAGTGCGACAGCGGGCTTTCTGAGCTGCCTACTCGGCAGCGAACAATCGACGCCGTAGCCCTCGGTTTCCCAGTATTTTCTGAGCTGCCTACTCGGCAGCGAACTTGCCCGGGGATGGTCAGTGTGCTGCGGGTGATTTCTGAGCTGCCTACTCGGCAGCGAACATGAGCACCGCGTTTGGGCGCACGCCGATCTTTTTCTGAGCTGCCTACTCGGCAGCGAACTCCCCTCGGGCACGATGTCCAGGATGTTCAAATTTCTGAGCTGCCTACTCGGCAGCGAACGCCGAAGGCATCACATAGCCCGCGCATTCGGATTTCTGAGCTGCCTACTCGGCAGCGAACCGCTACTACCGCTTCACGCTGCTGCTGGATCATTTCTGAGCTGCCTACTCGGCAGCGAACAGCGACCTGGTGACCCATGTGGGCCGCAGCAATTTCTGAGCTGCCTACTCGGCAGCGAACTATGGATATCGCTGCCGGATGTTCGCAGGCAATTTCTGAGCTGCCTACTCGGCAGCGAACCCGATGCCGCCTACAAAGTCCAGCACCGGGTATTTCTGAGCTGCCTACTCGGCAGCGAACCCCATGTCGTACCACTCTTGGCCGACCTCGCGTTTCTGAGCTGCCTACTCGGCAGCGAACGTAGCGGGATTCCGCTGACAGCAGACGCGCCGTTTCTGAGCTGCCTACTCGGCAGCGAACATAGGGCACCGACACGCCGGTTTCTTTCGGCAGTTTCTGAGCTGCCTACTCGGCAGCGAACGGTACGGCGCAGGATCGACCAGCATCTCGAGCTTTCTGAGCTGCCTACTCGGCAGCGAACCGGGTCGGCGAAGAACTCGACCAGTTCGGGGTTTTCTGAGCTGCCTACTCGGCAGCGAACGGCGATGACCGGCGCCGGCTCTCGCGTGACATTTTCTGAGCTGCCTACTCGGCAGCGAACAAGGACAACCGTTCGGGCGTGATTCGCACGCATTTCTGAGCTGCCTACTCGGCAGCGAACGACCTCATCGCCAACCACGGAATCATCGACGCTTTCTGAGCTGCCTACTCGGCAGCGAACGACACCCAGCCCGCCGCAGCGCAGGAGGCGGTTTTCTGAGCTGCCTACTCGGCAGCGAACGAGGACGAGGGCGGCATGGTGAAGGACGGCACTTTCTGAGCTGCCTACTCGGCAGCGAACCAGGAACCAAGGGGCTCGTCTGGTTTCAGGGCTTTCTGAGCTGCCTACTCGGCAGCGAACCTGTCGATCTACCAGCAGGTGCGCAGCGACGATTTCTGAGCTGCCTACTCGGCAGCGAACAGCCAGCTTGAGCGCCCAGCGCTCGTCGATCATTTCTGAGCTGCCTACTCGGCAGCGAACCTTCAGGGCTTGGCAAGCTCTGCGGACAGAGATTTCTGAGCCGCCTACTCGGCAGCGAACTCCATGTCGAGCATGTAATCGCCGACCGGGTATTTTTGAGCTGCCTACTCGGCAGCGAACGACGAGACTCCGCCATGTCCTCGATCCACTTATTTCTGAGCTGCCTACTCGGCAGCGAACGAGGTGTGCATCGGCGGCCGTGCCGTCGAGCGTTTCTGAGCTGCCTACTCGGCAGCGAACCTGTTGAGCGTGCAGACCACGATGCCGTCATATTTCTGAGCTGCCTACTCGGCAGCGAACCATATGCAATACCTGCTTTCGTTGTTCCGCTGTTTCTGAGCTGCCTACTCGGCAGCGAACGAGGCCATGGCCATGCGAGGGCCAAGGGCGGCTTTCTGAGCTGCCTACTCGGCAGCGAACTTGACGGCGTTGCAGGTAGTGGCGCGCATGGATTTCTGAGCTGCCTACTCGGCAGCGAACCCGATGAAGTGGTTGCCGTCCTGGTCGACGTATTTCTGAGCTGCCTACTCGGCAGCGAACTTCTCTTGCTCAGCCCTGGTGTCGCCTCGGTATTTCTGAGCTGCCTACTCGGCAGCGAACCACTGGCTGCCGGTGCTGCGCTCGCGCAGAGCTTTCTGAGCTGCCTACTCGGCAGCGAACGGGATCATGGGGCAACTCAGAAAGCGCACGCATTTCTGAGCTGCCTACTCGGCAGCGAACGTCAATTTTGTTTGAGGTCTAACTATTGCATTTTTCTGAGCTGCCTACTCGGCAGCGAACACCGAACGCCACCGATAGCGCCTGCACTTCCTTTTCTGAGCTGCCTACTCGGCAGCGAACTTTTGGCGATAGCACTCATTCGGATTTCGTCATTTCTGAGCTGCCTACTCGGCAGCGAACGTAAGACCATCGTCAACACGACGATCGAGGAATTTCTGAGCTGCCTACTCGGCAGCGAACTAGACGAATTTCACGTCAAGTCATTGGTAATGCTAAGGAAATCCATGAATAAAGGAATGCCCCCAAAATTTCGGGGGCATTCGCAAGTCACTGATTTTCAAAAAGCGTTACTGACTCCTTGGAAATTGGGTCAGAACCACGGGACGGTACTGGTGCTGCTCAATCCGTGGCTGTTGAACTTTCCCGGTGTGGGGGTGGCCGCCAACGGACCCAGGGCGACGAACACACAGAAGGGCTGCCCGGTGCTGCGGCTGCGCAGGTGCAGATAGGGCAGGTTGGGGCGGCGCTCCACGGTCTGGGGGATGGCTTGTTGCGCTTGCTGTTCGGTCTCCCCTTGGCGTCGCATACGGCGGCGCCGCAGGCGTTCGACGTTGGTTTTGAACTGCCGGCGGTGCACGGTGCGTTGCGGCACCCCCTCCGGGACCGGATTGATCCCGGTGAGGCGTACGTGGTCGCGCAGACCCTTGAGCCAATCTTCCTGCAGGAGGCGGAGCAGGGTCGCCTCGCTGCCATGCAGGCGCAACACAGTGCCCAAGGTGCGAGGCGCAGTGCTGTAGCCCGGGAAGCTCGCGCCGATGTCCTCGATGCGCTGCTGGACCAGCACCAGGTGCAGGCGGTCATAGAGCGCGCCAAGTAACTGCGGAGCCGTGGTTTCCGGGTCGGGGACGACCTGGATGTCGACATGATGGCTGGTCATGATGTTCAGCCCGCTTCGCCGAACACGCCACCCCGAACCAACGTGGCGATGACAAAGTGCTGCTGCTCCACCGATGGCTCCTTGTCCTTCAATACCCAGGCATCGAGCAGGTTGTAGAAATCCTGCTTTTCCTTGGGCTGGCGATAGGCCTTGCCCTGCGTGGTCACCGAGCCGTAAGGCTCCACCGCGATGGGGCCGTTGCCGGTAGCCTCCGGATACCAGGTGTCCACAGTGCGCAGCGCATTGCCGATCTTCTGCGAGTGGATGGCAGCCACCTTGTCGACGTGGTACAGGGTTTTGCTCTTTTTGCTGGCCGCCTTGTCCAGGATGAGCTCCTGCGAGGGGAAAACCTCTTGGCCTGCGCCCATGCGGACGAAAGCGGTGACCTGCAGCAGCACATGGTTGTCACCGGCCAGGCCAACGGCAATCAGCTCACCCAGTTCGGCCAGGGCAGTGGTTTCCACTGCCGGTGCCATGAGATCGTGCAGCGAATGTGCCAGTGCATCGAAGGTCCATTGCTGGGCGGGCTTGCCGTCACGCAGATGGGCCACGGTTACTTCGACCTGCTCGGCGCCAATGCGGTTGCGCCACAGGAAGCGACCATTGGCCAGATTGGCCGCATAGCGGCGGGCCAGCTCGTTGAAGCCGTGCTGGCGTACATAGCCGTCGACCGTTTCCAGCAGCTTGCTGCGATAGGCGGCGTCGTTGCAGGCCGAGGGCCTGCCGGTTCCACCGAGCACGCGCAAGGTGAACTGCACCTTCAGCGTGTCGGCGTCAGCCGGCAATGCCGCCACGTCCACGGTCTGCAGGTTCGGATTCTGGATGGCGGCGTCCAGTTTGGCCGGGTCCTGGCCGCTGGTTTTCAGTCGGTTGGAGATGGTGCCGCGCACGGACTTTTCGCGCAGGCCTACCGGCCTCCAGTCTGTCGCTTGGGTGCGCGCCGCCCAGTTTCCACTGGTGAACAGGGCATCGGACGGGTCCAGCTTGCGTTCGAAGGCCAATACGGATGCGGTCTTGAGTTCCTTGGACATGATGGGATTCCTTTTCTGCCGGGTCAGTAGGTGGTGGTGTCGAATTCAAGCGGTGTATCCAGCTCATCCTCGTCGAGAGGTTGCGCATGGTCGTTGCGACAGCGATACAGGCCGAGCTCAGGCTGCGTGTCGGCATACCAGAGCAGGCTTTCAGGCACATGCAGACGGTGCGGGCTGACCCATTGACCAACCGAGTACAGGCTTTCGACGAAGCGGAACGGCGTTACGGCATCGCGGGTGTTGACCACCCTACCGGCAGCGTGCAGTTCGCCCAGCGCGCCGTACCCCACTGGGATGGGAACCACCCAGCCATTACCAGTTCGGTCGTTGGACCAGCTGCCCTTGCCGGTATCGTGGTCGGCCTGCCAGCGCCAATTGATGCGGGACAATGACAGCCAGGCATCCAATGGGTCTGGTGCCTTGCCTGATTGCTCCTGTTGCTGCAGGCGCTCGGCCAGCAGGTCGTCACGGCTCACAGGCACGAAGCCGGGCAGCAGGCGCATGCGCGCCTTGGCGAACAGCGCCTGGCGATCGGCTGCGGTGCCTGTCAGCTCCAGCGCCCAGGGTTGGTAGCGCCTACGCCAGGGATGGGCCGGCGGTATCAGGCTGCCACCCGCGATGCGCATGCCGGCCAGCAGTTCGGCCAGTGCCCGCAGATCGCCTTCACGCGTTTCTGGCGCCTTCTGCCAGCGAAGGCTTTTGGCGGCCAGCAGCAGGCTCAAGCCCAGATGGATGCGGCCTTCCTCGACGATCGCCGAGCTGCCGCCTTCCTTGTTCACCGGGTTGCGGGTCAGATGGAAGCTGTTGACGAAGCGGCCTTCGGTGGCCAGTTCACGATGCTGGTGGCAGACCACTCCCACTGCATTGAACCGGACATCCAGTCCCGCAGCATCCGCCTTGCGCTGCAGGGCCCACATCAGCCCCAGGAAAGCCGTCATCGACGGGAAGCCATGCGACAGCGGGCTGGAAATGGCGTTGGCGTTCTGCACCTGCAGATGCGGGAAGACAAGCAGGTGATCGAATTGCGGGCAAGTGCTCATGCCGTGCCTCCTTTCGGTGCGCGCCGCCGCACGGGTACCGGCCAGGTCGCATCGGCGACCGCATGGCGCGCCCAGTGCCGGTATTCCGCGTCTCCGACAGCGATCAGTCCGGCGGAGCGCAACCGGTCATTCAACCAGTTGGCGAAATCGCCAGCCACCTGATCAGGCCAATCGCCGAACTCCCAGATGGCGACGAACGCTTCGTCCTCGACGGCCAGTTCGGGTTCCGGGCGCGGATCCAGCTCCACGCGTTCGGGGTCCAGCCAGACCTGCTGGTGCAGGGGCAGGGTGCAGCTTTCATTCCGCGTCCATCCCGGTTCGAAACGAACCTGCGTTTCTACGGCGAAGATGGCCAACTGGGCCCCCAACTCCTGAGCCAGTTCGGTGCGTTTCCGTCGCGTTGCCTCGGTAGGGGGCGGATTGGACAGAAGAAAGCTGGCCAGTTGGTCAACGGTGTCGCGAACGCCAGGGAACCAGGCCAGGCGGTCCATTGCCGATTCGAGATTCAGCAATTTGCGCGGTTGCTCGATGTCCCAGCTCGGCGGAAGGGAGGCCAGCAGGTAGTTGATGCCGCCGCGCTCGCTGTTGAGCTGCGACACATTCTGGGGCTTGGTGCCCCCCAGCTTGCGGGCGACCAGGTTGCGGTAGTCGCGATAGGGCGCTTCGTGCGCCTCCCCGGCGCGGAACGCCTGCCGTGCGGCCTTGTTGTCCTCACCGAAACGCGCGTCCTGGATTTCGGCATGCACGGCATGGGCCAGGCTGCTGGAGAACAGGGGTTGCAGCAGGTGATAGGCCTCGTCTTCCGTCGGTGCGCCGTCGACCAGCCAGTACAGCTGTTTTGCGGCTTCGTGCGACGTAGGGTGGGTATCGCCGCGGACCAGGCCGCTGAAGGCCTTCATCCAGTTGGCCGCGGTCTCGGAATCCGCGTGCAGAGCCGAGCGCAGGTCTGCATCACCGGCTTGCATCCAATCCAGCAGCCGGCGTCCCTCCACTTCGACCTTGAGGAACTTGAATACATCCAGTGCTGCGGCATTGCCCACGACATCCTCTGCGAAGTCGTCGCCCAGCACATGGGTACCGATCTCGGCGTGGCGGGGCAAGGCGTCTGGCCGGACATGCAGGCTGCTGCCCCGTGCGTCCGGGTGGGTGGCCTTGAGTACGTGGGTGACCGCCTGGATCTGGCCTACCCGCCGGGCAGCATCGGCCAACCAGGCGCCATAGTCGTATTTGGTGGAGATATCGCCTTCTTCTTCCTTGCCTTTCAGCTTGGCTTCGCGCCGGGCTTCGATGAAGCCGGCGATGGCTGAGCGGAAACGGCCGGAGCGCGCAAGACGTTCCGAAGGTTCGTTCATGGAGAATCCTTTCATGCGCCCGTTGAAGGGGCGTGCCTGTAGAATCCCACACGGCAGTGAGCAGTCGTGGGTGTTATGAGGGTCCTACCCTCAAGCGCATATTCTGAAAAAGCGTCGATAAAACACTTCCACATCCTCCTTTGCACAGCAGTCCTTGTGCGTAGGTCCGGCGTCCAACCGGCTCTCTGTTCGCCCGGAGTCATGCCAGTGACTCCGGGCTTTTAACCATTTATGTGTAAATTGCAGATCGACAAATGAAAGTTCTTGGTGCAGACTATGGCCTAAACGATCAGCGGGCGCAAGACCGCTCTGCCGTGTAGGCAGCTCAGGAAATTTAGGTGTGGAATGCTGATCGTTGCTTGCTGCCGAGCAGGCAGCTGGGGCAGGGATGCCCCGCCTCATGGCATGTCGTCAAAGCCCAGCAATGGGTGCCATCGCCAGCCGTTCGGGTTGGAATGCACCTCGACTGTGGTGAAACGCCGGGCGCAGTAGTCCAGCGAGTCTCCCGAGTGTGCGGCCTGATCGTCCAGCAGGGACCTCAGCTCGAAATGCCCCCACGGGCTGATTCCAGCGCCGAAGGTCAGCTGGATATCCCTCCGTTGGCTCTGGTCGACCAGGACGTACAGGGGAGCGGAATGCCGGCCAGCGGTTTCCTCGACCCGATGCAACAGCAACCGCTCACCCTCGTCGTCGGGCAGGAAAACCAGCGTGGTGGTCTTCACGGCCTGCCGCCGGAATCGCTGCTGCTGGGGAAGAACGCCGATCAGCGCGGCTTGTGGGTACTTCCAGGCGACGTAAGCCTGATCCTGCTCGACAGGAGGAATCTGGCTTTCCGTGGTGGCAGGTACTGGCAGCATGCTGAGGGCGGTACGTGCCTGTTCCAGGTCGACGAGGCTATGGCGCGTCCGCCAGGTCTTCGACGGCCGTGGCTGGATACGCGGCAAGGCGTCGAGTACCTCGAACTCGGCCGGCTGCAGCAACTCGGCAAGGCGATGCGTGGACAACTGCAGGCGTTTCTGCGCGGGGCTGGAGCCGGACTTCTCGTAACCTGGCCGCTGGAATGCCGGCCGGTCGGAATGAGTCTCTGCAAAGTGGCGAAGGTTGGTATCGAACACCAGCACATTCGCCTCCGACGGTGCATGGCCCCGATGCCGCTGCACGCGTCCAGCCAACTGGATCAATGAGCGCATGGACGAAGGTTCGGCTACCGCCCAGTCCGCGTCCCAGTCCCGGCCAACCTCGCAGACGGGTGAGGCCAGTACCACGAACATGTGCTGCGGTTCCGGGTGGGCATCCAGCGCACTGCGGATGGTGGGAAGCTGGAAGACGGCGTTGGCGTCGCCGCGACGATTGAAGGCGCCATCCAGCAGTGCCTCGATGGCCGAACGTTGCAGAAGGGGGAAACGCGCGTGATAGACACAGAGGTGGAAGCGGACACCTTCTGGTGCGCCTTGCGTGAAAATAGCTCGCGCAACGTCGAACAGCGGGCCTATGTTCGCCATGCGTACCAGCCCGAGGCTGACCTGCTTTCCGCTGACAGGGTCCTTCTGGCAGTGCGCACGATGGAGTTGCAGGCAGGCGTCGCGGACATGCGGGGCGAATTCGGCGTTCCGCTGCTCAGGCTTCCTGGCTTCAAGCGACAGTGGCAGCAATCGCGCGCGGCGCAACGGCGCTACTTTCCGCAGCTGTGCGGCGCGCTTGTCCACGAATCGCAGGTGCTGTTGTTCGAAGTCCTGGCCACCCACGCCCGCTACCTGAACGCCGAACTCGTCCGTCCATAGGCAAGGAATCTCCGCCCCAATATTCGCGATACCTGGCTCGCCCCGATTCTGGCGATACAGTCGCCGCCCGGTGCGGTAGGCGAGAAACATGCCGGTGACCAATGCCGGTGGTAGCGTGGCCGAAGATAACACCACGCGGCAGCCCAGCATGCCGGCCCAATGCACTAGCCGCGTGAGCGCCGGCATGTCGTCCAGGTCGTAGTCATCCAGTTCGTCGAGCACCAGGTCGGCACTCATCAAGCGCAGCATCGGGGCGATCTGGCGGCCGGCACGCAGGGATTCCGTTGCGGGCACCATGTGGTCCACCGTGCAGACCAGCACGGGCGCCGACAGCAGGTTGCGGATGTCCGGATCGTGCAGTGCGCGCGACACCAGCGGATGCTGGCTGCTGTTGCCCTCGTAAAGAATGTGGCTGTCTTCCTCGATAAGATCCTGGATGGATGCCGATCCGGAAGACTCTGCCTGCTGTTCGTAGTACTCGAACACCGCCCGGCTCGCCGAACCGCCAACGCGTATGGCCAGTTCGTCCTCTCCAAGATGGAGGTCATTCCGGTAGCTGCGGCCGGTCTGCAGCGTGAGCATGCGCAGGCCGAGCGCATACGTCACGCGCATGCCGAGTTGCGGATCGCTGAGTGCGTACAGGATACGTGCATTGGCCAGCGTCTTGCCGCAGCCGGTGGACGCCATGTTAACGATGAAGCCGCCGAGCCTCTGGAAGTCTTCGCGCAGGCTTGTCGCGGCATCAGCGGCCTTGTCCTGCCATGCGAACTTCGGGTTGCTGTTGCGCTTACGCAGTCCCCGGTGATTGGCCAGCCGCGGAAGGTGGCGCTCAAAGCCGGGAAGTGCGTGCGCGACCATGCCTGCATCGCGGGCGACACCGAGCAGGTGCTCAAGCAATGTCTGTTTGAGCTTCCCGTCCTTATGGGTGTTGGCATACAGCTGGCTGTCCGTCTTGACCTTCAACCGCTCGGAAGCATCCGGTGGCAGGCTGGAGTAATGGTGGTCAGCCAGCATCAGGCACAGGCGTGCGAGATGCATGACGTAGGGATTGTCGATCCACCGGCTGTCGTCGCGCTGCTGCAGTTGCAACAAGCTTCCGGCAATACGCGCGGCCTGGCGCAGCCAATCCCGTTCGATCACCGGCAAGGGTGCGGCAGGTTCCCAATACGGCAGGGCTTCCTGCCTTGAAGGCGATTGAGATCTCTCGTTCCACCCATGTGAGACCAGTGCGAGCGGGTCCTTCAGCCAGAGCTCATTCCAGTGCGCGGCACGGGACCCGAGCGGCTGTTGAGTGCCGTCGCTGGCGAGGGCCGGAACAACGGGAAGGCGATGATGGCTGACCACCAGCCACGCGATGGCGCCAGCCAAGGGAGGCAGCCGCTGGAAAGGGAGGGCATGCGAGGCATCCATGCCATCGCGCTGATAGCGGTCCTCGGCCAGCCAGTCCAGTTCATTGGCGTTCTCGATATCGCTCAACCGTTTTAGCCATCCCGCGTCGTCATCGGTTCCGACGAAGGCCTGGAACAAGCGCAGCGATACCCACTCGTGGCGATACAGGTTGCGTTCGGTACGGGCACCGCGCAGGCGTTCCTGGAAGGCGATGCTGGCCTTGCCCAGGTCGTGCAGGAGGGCGGCCAATTTGGCCAGGAGTCGGATTGGTTGGGCGGTGTGCCAATCGTTCTCATCGTGGGGGCGCAGGATGTTGCGGCGGGTAGCGTTGGTCGGTGCGGCGCCCTCGGCATTAAACCGTCGGGCATCACCAACCACCCACAGCAGTTCGCTGTGATCGCGTCCCCGAATCCAGTGGCAGGCAACGGCGGTATTCTTTCGCGCGGTCTTGCGCAGCAATCGCCTCAGCGTATCCAGTCCCTCCTGGGTGATGGCGGTCTGCCAGGTGCGGTCGCCACGGCGCTCGGCGAACTGATCCAGGATGCGTCGTGTTTCGGACAGTGCCCTCTTCTCGCATTGCGAGATCAGCAGGATGTTCAAACTTTCACCTGTGCAGCCGTCGAGAGAGCGATGGCCTTGAGGCTGTCGATGATGAAATCCAGCGAATCGCTGCGTGTAAGCGACTCGATGCAATGGCGGCGGAAGCTCTGCTCGTCGTCGCCACGCATCGCCGAGAGGAATGCCTGGGGAAGGATGCTGGCGTCCTTGATAAGGTCGGCGGCATCGAATACCAGCCCGCCGCGACGGGTCTTTCCGTGCAGTACTGCCAGGCCGTGCGGCAGGCCCAGTACCCAGCTGGCGGTGGCGCCCAATCCATAGGCGAGGTAATTGCCATGATCCAGGAAGCGATTCGCCGGATCCGTGCCGGTACCTCGTTTGGCCCGGCTGAATTCGCCATAGTCGACGGTATCCACCGCAAGCTTGAACAGGGCCTTGCTCAGGCGCGCTTCCTCGGTCAGCAGTGCCGTGGTGTCTTGCGCCAGTTCGATGTTGCGGCTTGAAGGTTGCAGCAGGCTTTCAAGCCGCCCGGCATCGACCTTGAAGCCCGCCTCATGCAGCGCACGCTGCTGCCATTGCCTGGATAGCCGCTGCAGCCGCAGTTGTTGGAGCTGCTTGGCCGCCAGAAGACGGAGGTCGTCGTCGAACCAGAATTTCACCCACGCCTGCAGGTACTCGGTAGGACGGTACTCGCTCTGCGGCGAGAACCAGGCTACGTCAATGTCGATCTCGTTGGCACTGAAAAGGGGTGTTCCGCCACCACCACAGAAGCCCACCAGCACGCCCGCCTTGGCCAGCTCGCGCATCGCCGCCTGGGTGACGGAGGTGCCGGTACCCAGAAGTACAGTGGTGGTGTTGGCGATCGGGATGTTCCAGTAAAGCGATTGCTTTCCGGCGTCGGTGACGTACTCGACGCGGCCACCATTGACCAGTACCCGGCAGTGTTGAAGGTAGTAAATATTGGCCCGCTTTGAATGCAGGATTGTCTTCAGGTCCGAAGACGGCAACTGTTCCATGTCGATCCCCTGTGCCGTGCCATCCATGTGTGCCATGGATGGATCTCACGGAAGGAGACTGTAGCGGCAATCATGCTGGTCCGGGTACTGAGAGCTGCAGGTTGTTCCGTTTGCCACATCCAATTGGGTGGGGGGAATGGATGGTGGTCCTCTTATGGCTCTGTTGGCCATTTCGGGTACTCATGTGCGGTCCCGATCCGTTGACAAATGTTGCGATCCGGCAGCACCATTTACTGGCTGCGGCTGAGTTCCGCAGTCGGGTTTGGCAGCTCGAAAGCACAAGGATTCCCTATCGCTCAAGGAGTCCGATATGCGCCGTTCCAAGGAAATCACCCGCGCTTCCACCCCTGCGTCCAACCGCAGCACGTCCAGGCACGAGGCACCCACATCGCGGATGATCGATTCCGCGCCGCTTCCGGTGCTGTTCTCGCCCCCGTCTTCCACACCTCCCGCGTCCAGCGGCTGGGCGCGCATGCCCAAGCGCTGCACGATGGGCTACCTGTATTACGACGAGCGCAGGGGCGAGCAGATCATCGGTCGGGCCGTGCCCAAGCTGCGCCTGTCCGGCCGTTGGTTGGAACGTTGCGGCTTTGCCGTGGGCGATGCGTTGCAGGTGACGGTGGGGAACGGGTTGTTGTTGATCAGCCGTGGCAAGGGCGACGACTGAGCAGCCCGTGCCGTGGCTGGCGACCAGCACGTGCATGCGGTGGTGGTGTTCGCCATAAGGTGGCATGCAGGCAACGAAACGAAGAGGCCCGCTCATGCGGGCCTCTTCGCAGGATTGAACAGGCTGTGTGCCGTGGCTTCTCCTGCCTTTCTTCCAGTACGTTCCAGCCGACCGCGTGCCACAAGCGCCCGTTGACAAAGCCCCGGCGGAAACGGAATCTGCGTCGCCTTGCGCCAGCCCGGCGCTCTATCGGTGGATCACATGCAGCAGGGAGGGGTGCAGGGAATGTGGGGACGCGGTGTAGTGATCGGCACGCTGTTGGTAGGTGGGCTGCTGGCGGGAGCGGTGCAGGCGCAATCCTTTGATCTGCGCGCACACAAGGGGCCGCAGCATGGAGCGAAGAACGAGGTCGCGGTGCTAGGCACCACGCATCTGGCGAGCATGCCGGAGACGTTCGACCCCGCGACGCTTGATGTAGTGATCGAGCGGATGGCGGCGTGGCGGCCGCAGGCGATCGCCATCGAGGTGGTGTCGGGCCTGCAGTGCGACATGATGCGCCGCTACCCGTACCGCTACGCGAGGACGGTTGGCGGCTACTGCCCCGACATGTCGGCGGCGGCCAAGGCCACCGGGCTGGATGTGCCGGCGGCGAATGCGGCGGCAGAGACGATGCTGGAGGCATGGCCCGCGCAGCCGGCGGCGGCGCAGCGGCGCACGCTGGCCGCCACGTTCCTGGCGGCGGGTGAGCGCGAGTCGGCGCTGGTGCAGTGGCTGCGGCTTCCGGTGGCGGAGCGGCACGCGGGCGACGGGCTGGACCAGGCGCTGGTGGACGCGCTGGAGGCGCTGCGCACCAGCCGCAACGAAACCACGCTGCTTGCCGCGCCGCTGGCCGCGCGCCTGGGGCATGAGCGGCTCTGGCCGATGGACGACCACAGTTCCGACCGCTACGGCCGCGACATCAAGGCCTACGTGGCCGCCATCCGCAAGGCGTGGGACAACCCGGCGACCCACCAGCGGAGCGCGATGTTCAGCGAAATGGAAGCGCAGATGGATACGCCGGAGAAGGTGCTGGCCATGTACCGCTGCTACAACGCGCCGGAGCTTGCCGCCATCGCCTTCGAGAGCGACTACGGCGCCGCGCTGGAGGAGCCGTCGGAGCAGGGCTACGGGCGCCTGTACGTGACCAACTGGGAAACCCGCAACCTGCGCATGGCCGCCAACATCCGCGACCTGATGGGGCCGACCCCGGGGATGCGCACGCTGGTGATCGTCGGTGCATCGCACAAGGCGTATCTGGATGCCTACCTCGACCAGATGCACGACGTGCACATCGTCGATGTGCAGCCGCTGCTGAAGTAGCCCGCCGACGCGGGAGCATTCCCGCGCGCTTTCCCCGAGGGGAAAAAGAAGCAGGCACCCAGCGCGAGCCGGGTGCCTGTTTTCATGGTGGGTCGTGAAGGGTTTGAACCTTGGACCCGAAGACTAAAATTCTTCTGCTCGATCAACGTGCAGCACCGCAGGCGCGCTCACGCCACCTTCCCGCGCCGCGCCCGCTCCAGGTGCACCAGCAGCAGTGAGATCGCCGCCGGGGTCATGCCGGGGATACGCTGGGCCTGGCCGATGGTCTGCGGGCACACGCGTTCAAGTTTCTGCAGCACTTCGGCGGAGAGGCCGCGCACGGCGGCGAAGTCGAAGCCTTCGGCAATGGCGGTGTTCTCGTGGCGCTGCTGGCGTTCGATCTCCTCGCGCTGGCGGTCCAGGTAGCCGGCGTACTTGACGCTGATTTCCACCTGTTCGGCCACGCGTGCATCACTCACGCCGGGGCCGAGCGAGGGCACCTGCATGAGCTTGGCGTAGTCCAGTTCCGGGCGCTTGATCAGGTCAAGCACATTGGTTTCGCGGCTCACCGCCACGCCAGTGGTTGCCTGCACTTCGCGGCCCAGCGTGTTGGCGGGCGTGGCCCACAGGCCGCGCAGGCGCGCGCTTTCGCTGGCGACGGCGGCCTGCTTGGTTTCGAACGCGTGCCAGCGGCGGTCGTCGACCAGGCCCAGCTCGCGGCCGGTCGGGGTCAGGCGCGCGTCGGCGTTGTCCTCGCGCAGCTGCAGCCGGTATTCGGCGCGGCTGGTGAACATGCGGTAGGGCTCGCTGGTGCCGTGGGTGATCAGGTCGTCCACCAGCACGCCGATGTAGGCCTCGTCGCGGCGTGGGCACCAGCCGTCCTTGCCCTGAACGAACAGCGCGGCGTTGACGCCGGCCAGCAGGCCCTGCGCGCCGGCTTCCTCGTAGCCGGTGGTGCCGTTGATCTGGCCGGCGAAGAACAGGCCGGCGACCTGGCGGGTTTCCAGCGTGTTCTTGAGCCCGCGCGGGTCGAAGAAGTCGTATTCGATGGCGTAGCCGGGGCGGGTGATGTGCGCGTGCTCGAAGCCGCGGATGCTGCGCACCAGTTCCAGCTGCACGTCGAACGGCAGCGAGGTGGAAATACCGTTGGGGTAGATCTCCACCACGTCCAGGCCTTCGGGCTCGACGAAGATCTGGTGGCTGTCCTTTTCGGCGAAGCGCACCACCTTGTCCTCGATGGACGGGCAGTAGCGCGGGCCGATGCCTTCGATCTGGCCGCTGTACAGCGGCGAGCGGTGCAGCGCGTTGCGGATCACCTCGTGGGTGCGCTGGCTGGTGTGGGTGATCCAGCAGCTCACCTGCCGCGGGTGTTCGTCGGCGTTGCCCAGGTAGGACATCACCGGCAGCGGGTCGTCGCCGGGTTGTTCGTCCATGACGCTGTAGTCGAGCGAGCGGCCATCGATGCGCGGCGGCGTGCCGGTCTTGAGCCGGTCGATGGCGAACGGGCGCTCGCGCAGGCGCGCGGCCAGGGTGGTGGCCGGCGGGTCGCCCATGCGCCCGGCGGTGTACTGGGTTTCGCCGATGTGGATCTTGCCGGCGAGGAAGGTGCCGGCGGTGAGCACCACGGCCGGCGCATGGAAGGTCAGTCCGGTCTGGGTGACGGCGCCGCGCACGGCGTCGTCTTCGATCACCAGGTCGTCCACCGCCGCCTGGAATACGGTCAGGTTGGGCTGCGATTCGACGATGCGGCGGATCGCCATGCGGTACAGGTTGCGGTCGGCCTGGCAGCGGGTGGCGCGTACCGCCGGGCCCTTGGAGGCGTTGAGCGTGCGCCACTGGATGCCGGCCAAGTCGGCGGCGTGCGCCATGGCCCCACCCAGCGCGTCGATCTCCTTGACCAGGTGGCCCTTGCCGATGCCGCCGATGGCCGGGTTGCAGCTCATCGCGCCCACCGTTTCCACGTTGTGGGTCAGCAGCAGGGTGCGGGCGCTGCCACGCGCCGCGGCCAGCGCGGCCTCGGTGCCGGCGTGGCCGCCGCCGATGACGATGACGTCGTAACGATGGAAGGAGTCGGTCATGGAGGTAAGGGCTGGAAGTGTGAAATCGGTCGGTGGCCTGTGGCACAAGCCTTCGGCGACGGTGTGGTGATTTTACCGCCAATGCCTGGCGGGCATGCAGGAAGGCCTAAAGTTGGCACGCAAACTGCAGTTAACGTCATTGCACCCGGTGTGGCATGCGCCATCGGCGCAGTGGCTGGAATTGGAACAGGGGCCAGCCGAAGCGCACACCGGGGAAGCATGGGGCCGGCAGTCGGGGGACTGCCGGCCCTTTTTTCATGGCGCATGTTCCTGTGCGCGACCCGTGTGGCGGCTTTGCCTTGAAGACGGCTGCCCTGCCGCTATTCCCTGCGGGTTTCCGGCTATGCCGGCCGGGGGTGTCCGCCTTGTGCGGGCAGGCCTGTCCGGATGGCTGGCAGGAGCGGGCCCGAATCCGGAAAGACAAAGCCCCGGCATGGCCGGGGCTTTGTCGTTATAGGCGCCGATGCCCGACAGGGCCGGAACAGGGGGGATCCAGATTTCCTGACGGACATCGACATTGAAGCGGTGAGGTGTGAAGGGCAGTTCGTGTCAGTTATCGACGCTGCCGGTCACCCGGTTCGACAAGATTGCCTGGTTTTTCCGCAAATGCAAGCGTCTCAGGGCTCCTGCTGCTGCGCCGGGCGCGGACGATGGGACTGTGACGGCGGTCGGGCCGGTGCCGGACGCTGCATCATCGGGCGCGGCGCGCCATTGGCCTGCGGCGAGGGCATCGAGCGCGGCACCGCCTGGGGCTGCGGACGCGGTTGCGGGCGCGGCTGGCGGTCCATGTCACGCCACGGCGACTTGCCGCTGCCGCCACCATCCACCGGCGGGCGGGGACGCGGCGGGCGTCCGTCGCCGTCACCGGGGCGCGGCGGTGGGCGATGGCCGCCGTTGTCGTTGCCCGTCGGCGGCGGACGATGCCCGTCGCCCCAATGGCCACCATGCGGCGGGCGCGGGGGCGGGTTGTACGGCGGGCGGTAGACCGGGTACGGGTAGCGGTCGTAGTAGCCGTAGCTGCCGTAACCGTACGGGCCGTAGCCGTAGGAGCCATAGCCGTAGGAACCGTAGGGATAGCCGTACGGGTAGGTGCGCTGCACCGACGCCGAGCCGCTGTAGTAGCCGCCGGAGCCACTGCCGACATAGTCGTAGGTGGCGCAGCCGGACAGGCCGAGCAGCAGGCCGGCCGAAAGAATCAGGCGCATTTTCATGAGTTTCTCCCCCTGTTGGGCACGCGGCCAGCTTCGTGCGTTTGCATTGAATCGGTCCTTAACCCTCCCGGTCGGGGCTGAACGCGGGTCCAGTGGCGGCCCGAGATGGTCCGGCACCCGGGGCCTACGTTAACCTTTCCCCATGGTTGAACTCACCCTGCCAGGGCCGGCCGACGTGCTGGCCGCCGCGGCCCGCATCGCACCTCATGCCACGGTCACCCCGGTCCTGCGCTCGCGCGAGCTGGATGCGCTGGCCGGCGCCCGCCTGCACTTCAAGGCCGAGCACCTGCAGCGCGGCGGCGCGTTCAAGTTCCGCGGCGCCTGCAATGCGGTATGGGCGCTGGACGAGGACCAGGCGCGCCACGGCGTGGTGACCCATTCCTCCGGCAACCACGGCGCGGCGCTGGCCCTGGCGGCACGCTCGCGCGGCATTCCCTGCCATGTGGTGGTGCCGGAAGGCGCGGTGGCGGCCAAGCTGGCCAACATCGCCCGCCATGGCGCGACCCTGTGGCGCTGCGCGCCGACCCAGGCCGCGCGCGAGGCCGAATGCGCGCGGGTGCAGCAGGAAACCGGGGCGACGCTGGTCCATCCCTATGCCGACATGCAGGTGATCGCCGGGCAGGGCACGGCGACGCTGGAACTGCTGCGCCAGGCCGGCACGGCGCTGGATGCGGTGGTGGTGCCGGCCGGCGGCGGCGGGCTGGCCTCCGGCACCCTGCTGGCGCTGCGCCAGGCGGCGCCGGACTGCGAGCTGGTGCTGGCCGAACCGGCCGGCGCGGCCGACACCGCGCGCTCGCTGGAGGCGGGAAGGCGGCTGGTCGACTTCGTGCCCGACACCGTCTGCGATGGCCTGCGCGGCGCGCTGGGCGAACCGAATTTCGCGCTGCTGCACGGCAACGCCACGGCCGTCACCGTGGACGACGCCGCCACCGTGGCGGCGATGCGCCTGCTGTGGCAGGTGCTCAAGCAGGTGGTGGAGCCCTCGTCGGCCACGGTGCTGGCGGCGATGCTGGCGCAGCCGCAGCGCTTTGCCGGGCGCAACGTGGGCCTGGTCCTGTCCGGCGGCAACGTAGACCTGGACGCGCTGCCGTGGATGGGCGCGTGAGCCGCAAGCGCGCCGGCCTGTTCGACTGGCTGTGGCGCCTGTGCGTGCTGGTGCTGCTGTGGCTGCTCGGCGTGGCGGCGTGGATCATCTGGGTCGGCGACCGCGACCAGGCTGCGCCGGCCGACGCGATCATCGTGCTGGGCGCGGCGGCCTACGACGCCAAGCCGTCGCCGGTGTTCGAGGAGCGCATCCGCCACGGGCTGGACCTGTACCGGCAGGGCTATGCGCCCAAACTGATCTTCACCGGTGGCTTCGGCGGCACCGGCGCGCGCTTCTCCGAATCGCAGGTGGCGCGCCGCTACGCGCTGAAGCAGGAGATTCCCGCCACGGACATCCTGATCGAGAACCGCTCGCGCACCACGCGGCAGAACCTGGTCGAGGCCAAGCGGCTGATGGATGCGCATGGCATGCGCCGCGCCATCCTGGTCAGCGACCCGCTGCACATGGCGCGCGCGCTGCGCCTGTCGCGGGAACTGGGCATCGATGCACTGGCCTCGTCCACGCCGAGCACGCGCTTCCGCAGCTTCCACACCAGCTGGCGGTTCCTGGCGCAGGAAATCTATTTCTTCCACCGCGACCTGTTCGCCGGCGCCACCTGAGCGCCGCCGCTCTTCGAGAAATCCCATGAGCCACGACGTTTCCCCCGCGCAGCAGCAGGCCATCGACCTGGTCCGCGGCTACTACGATGCCTTCAACCGCGGCGACTGGGCCGGAATGCTGGAGCGTCTGAGCGCTGACGTGGCGCACGACCTGAACCAGGGCACGTGCGAAAGCGGCGTCGAGGCGTTCGCCGCGTTCCTGCAACGCATGGACGCCAGCTATCGCGAACAACTGCGCGACGTGGTGGCGATGGCCAGCCTCGATGGCACCCGCGCCGCTGCCGAATACGTGGTGCACGGCGAGTACCACCACACCGACGAAGGCCTGCCGCCGGCCAACGGCCAGCGCTACGTGCTGCCCGGCGGCGCGTTCTTCGACCTCCGGGACGGCCGCATCGCGCGCGTCAGCAACTACTACAACCTGCAGGACTGGATCGCGCAGGTAGGCGGTTGAAGGTAGAGCGGGGCAACGCCCCGCTGGGGCTCTACCGGGCAGGCCCCGCCGGGCGCTGCCGTGCGCTACAAAGCGCTGCGCTTCGCTCTTCCAGGACGGGATCGCGCGGGTAGGCGGCTGAATGTAGAGCGGGGCAACGCCCCGCTGGGGCTCTACCGGGCAAGCCCGCCGGGCGTTGCCCGGCGCTACAAAGCGCTGCGCTCCGCTCCCTTCAGGATGGGATCGCGCGGCTAGGTAGCCGAATGTAGAGCGGGGCAACGCCCCGCTGAGGCTCTACCGGGCAAGCCCGCCGGGCGTTGCCCGGCGCTACAAAGCGCTGCGCTTCGCTGAAGCATTCCCGGCAGTTGTCTTCGCGCTGCGTAGGGCGGCCCTGTGCCTACGGATTCTGTGGCTTGCGCCGGATCGGAATCGCCGATACCGGCACCGCGGCGACGTCGTGGCCGTGCTCGCGGATCGGCGCGCCCGGCTCCGGTGCCCAGGCGTGGGCGTAGATGACTTCCCAGCTGCTGGGAAGTTTGCCGTCGGGCCGGCGCAGCGGTTCATAGGCCGCCTGCGCGGCGTTGAAGCGGCCGCGCCCGGTGAGCGTGTGGCGGCGTTCGCTCAGCGCGTTGGTCGCGCCAATGGCCTTGAGTTCGCGCATCAGCGCCGGCAGGCCGTCGTAGGTGAGGGTGAACAGGTCGCGGTCCAGCACCGGGTCGCGGAAGCCGGCCATCATCAGCGCGTCGCCGAACTGCGCGATCTGCACGAAGCGGCTCACATGCGGGGCGGCGTCGGCCTGTGCGAACGCCTCGCGCAGCTCGATGAGCGTGTCCGGGCCGAAGGTGGAGCACACCAGCAGGCCGCCGGGCTTGAGTACGCGGCGGAAGCCGGCGAACACCGACGGCAGGTCTTCCACCCACTGCAGGCACAGGTTGCTGAAGATCACGTCCACGCTGTTGTCGGCCAGCGGCAGCGCCCGCGCATCGGCGCATACGCGCGAGAACGGGCGCCACCAGCCGGCCTGCTTCTTCGCTTCGGCCAGCATCGGCAGGGCCAGGTCCAGCGCGATCACCTGCGCCTTGGGCCAGCGCTTCTTCATCGCTGCGGTCGAGTGCCCCGGGCCGCTGCCGACGTCCAGCACCACCTGCGGCTGCCGCTGCTCCAGGTAGTCCAGCGATTCCAGCAGGCGTTTTGCGACCTCCTGCTGCAGCACGGCGGCGGCATGGTAGCGGGAGGCGGCGCGCGAGAAGGCGCGGCGGACGTGCTTGGCATCGAACAGGGAAGGCATGGGAATACGTGCTTGCAACAGGGTCAGAAGGTACCGGGGTAGGCGCCGCCGTCGAGCAGCAGGTTCTGCCCGGTGATGTAGCCGGCATGCGCACTGCACAGGAAGGCGCAGGCGGCGCCGAACTCGTCGGGCGTGCCGAAGCGACCGGCGGGGATGCCGGCGCGGCGGCGCGCGGCCACCTCGTCCAGCGGCTGCTGCTGCCTTTGCGCGCTGGCCTCCAGCGTGCCGCGCAGGCGGTCGGTGTCGAACGCGCCGGGCAGCAGGTTGTTGATCGTGACGTTGCGCGCCAGGTGGGTGCGGGCGACGCCGGCGACGAAGCCGGTCAATCCCGAGCGCGCGCCGTTGGACAGGCCGAGGATGTCGATCGGCGCCTTCACCGAACTGGAGGTGATGTTGACCACGCGGCCGAAACCGCGCGCGGCCATCGCATCGACGGTGGCGCGGATCAGCTCGATCGGGGTGAGCATGTTGGCGTCCAGCGCGGCCAGCCACCGTTCGCGGTCCCAGTCGCGGAAATCGCCAGGTGGTGGGCCGCCGGCGTTGGTGACGAGGATGTCCACCTGCGGGCAGGCGGCGAGCGCGGCGGCGCGGCCGGCGGCGGTGGTGATGTCGGCGGCGACGGCGACGACCTGGCCGGCACCGGGAAGGGCGCGCAGTTCCACTGCGGCCGCTTCCAGCGCGTCGGCGCCGCGGGCGACGATGACCAGGTTGGCGCCCTCGCCGGCCAGCGCGCGCGCGCAGCCCAGCCCCAGCCCCTTGCTGGCGCCGCAGACCAGTGCCCAGCGCCCGGCGATTCCAAGATCCATCGGTCTACTCCCGGTGTGTTCGGTGGCCGCACATGATCGGCGATGCGCGCACGCGGCGGCTCACATGCAGTCCGCAACGAAGCGTTGCAGCAGCCCGGCGACGTGGTCGGCGTGGCCGAGGAACGGCGCATGGCCGCCGCCGTCGATGGTATGCGCGGCGTGCCGGCCGGCCGGCGCCAGCGCCGCGGCGCTGTGCATGGCCTTGGCGGGGACCAGCCGGTCGCGCTGGCCGCCGATCCACAGGCCGGGCGTGCGCAGGCCGGGCAGGGC
>NZ_JASCOS010000160.1:0-6289 GCF_029959705.1 Stenotrophomonas sp. PS02297
GCTGGGCGGGGCGCTGCCGGAAAGCCGCGAACCGGGGCAGGCCAGCGGGCGCGCGGGCCGCGCGCACGGCGTGCCGCTGGTCGGGCGCGGCACCGGCACCGGCACCACCGGCGCGGCGGTACCGACCGCCGGCGGCATCGTGCTGTCGTTCGCGCGCATGAACCACATCCTCGCGCTGCGCCCCGGCGACCGCTGCGCGGTGGTCGAGCCGGGCGTGCTCAACGGCGATCTGCAGCAGGCGCTGCAGCCGCACGGCCTGTTCTGGCCGCCGGACCCGTCCAGCTTCGAGATCTGCAGCATCGGCGGCAATCTGGCCACCAATGCCGGCGGCCCGCGCGCGGTGAAGTACGGCACCACCCGCGACAACGTGCTCGGGCTGGTAGCGGTGACCGGCGCCGGCGAACTCATCGAATGCGGCGGCCCGTGGACCAAGGACGCCACCGGCTACGACCTCACCCACCTGCTCGTCGGCAGCGAAGGCACGCTGGCGCTGATCGTCGAAGCCACGTTGAAACTGGCGCCGCGCCCGCGCGCGCAGGCCGGGCTGCGCGTGCTGTACCGCGACGCCGAGAGCGCGGCAGCCGCGGTGTCGCGGGTGATGACGCAGCCGGCCACGCCAACCACGCTGGAGTTCATGGATGCGCGCAGCCTGGAACTGCTGCGCCGCAATGGCGCGCAGGTGCCCGACGCCGGCGCGATGCTGCTGATCGACGCCGACGGCGACGACGACACCCTGCCCAATGTGCTGCATGCGCTGGCCCAGGCCGCCGAAGGCGATGGCCTGCTGGCGCTGGACGTGGCGATGGATGGCAGCGCGCGCGAACAGCTGTGGGCGGCGCGGCGCGCATTGTCGCCGGCACTGAAGAGCATCGCGCCGGGCAAGATCAACGAGGACGTGGTGGTGCCTGTCTCGCGCATCCCCGACCTGGTGGCCGGCGTGCAGGCGCTGTCGGCGCGCTTCGCGCTGCCCATCGTCACCTTCGGCCATGCCGGCAACGGCAACCTGCACGTGAACATCCTCTACCACCCGGACGATGCCGGCGAGAACGCGCGCGCGCAGGCGGCGCTGCCGGAGGTGTTCGCGCTGACGCTCGCGCTGGGCGGCACGCTGTCCGGCGAACACGGCATCGGCCTGGCCAAGCGCGACTTCATGGCGCAGGCCTTCACCCCCGCCACGCTGGCAACGATGCGCGCGATCAAGCGGGCGCTGGACCCCGACGGCATCCTCAATCCAGGCAAGGTGTTGCCACCTGGGTGACGACCTGCGGGAGACGGCCGAGAAGCGGGGCCGCCCGCTTTTTCCGGCCAACGGCAGGTCGGATCCACGCCCCCCCGACGCGCAGCTTCCGGATCGTCAGGTATCAGGAAGCAATCCCGGCCTGAGCGCCGCCCGGACATGGCCGACCCCGAAATCAGACGAGTGCGGGCCATGGATATCGCTCCCTCGCAGTTCGCCGCATGCCGGGCCGCGGCATGGAAACCGCATGACGCGGACGCGGTGCCGGCGCATTTCCACGACGACGCGGCATTCCCCCCGGCCTTCGCCCGCCAACTCCTGCCGCAAACCGGCAGCGTGCCGTGCGGCAAGGCGACGTCCGGTAAGCGAAGTGCTGCATTTCCCAGGCGATGCGCATGACCCGACCGGAGCGCGCTGGCCGGCACGACGCGGGCAGGGAAACGCGACGCCCGACCTACTCCGCGAAGTGGCGGTAGCCGCTGGCACGCCCGTCGCCGGCATCGCCCTCGCAGCGGACGCCACGGCCCTCGGCGATCACGCCGACGCGCGTCAACGGCAACGCCAGGCTCGATGACAACGCACCCAGCGCCTCGCGCCGTTCTGGCGCGGCGGTGAAACACAGCTCGTAGTCGTCGCCGCCGCGCAGCGCGCAGTCCAGCGCGGCATCGAAGCCGAGCGCGGCGCGCAGTGCCGGCGACAGCGGCATGGCGTCGGCCTCCACCACCGCGGCCACGCCGCTGCGCGCCGCGATGTGGCCCAGGTCGGCCAGCAACCCATCGGATACATCGGCCGCCGCGTGCGCCAGCCCGCGCAGCGCCAACCCGAGTTCCAACCGCGGCGTCGGCCGCTGCAGGCGCTGGCGCAGGCGTTCGTGAGCGTCATCGGCCGCGGCATGGCGCACGTCCAGCCGGCCCTGCTGCCAGAGCCGCAGCGCGCCGGCGGCCTCGCCGGGATGACCGCTGATCCAGATGTCGTCGCCCACCCGCGCGCCGTCGCGGCGCAGCGCCTGCCCGGCCGGCACCTGTCCCATCGCGGTGATCGAGATCGACAGCGGTCCGCGCGTGGTATCGCCGCCAACCACGGCGATGCCGCTGGCATCGGCCAGCGCGAACAGCCCGTCGGCGAACGGGTCCAGCCAAGCGGCCTCGGCCTGCGGCAGGGACAACGACAGCGTGCACCAGGCCGGAGCGGCGCCCATCGCCGCCAGGTCGGAGAGATTGACCGCCAGCGCCTTCCAGCCGATATCGGCCGGCGCGCTCTCGGCGGGGAAATGCACGCCGGCGTTAAGCGTGTCGGCGGTGACCGCCAACTGTTGGTCCGCCGCGGGCCGCAGCAGGGCCGCGTCGTCGCCGATGCCCAGCGCGATGTCGTCGCGCGCATGGGTGCGGCGCGCGATGCGTTCGATCAGTACGAACTCGTCAAGGCTCATGCGCAGGCATTCCTGGAACGAAAACGCCGGTGCCGATGCAGCCGGCCCCGGCGTCGTGGTGGATCCGGCCGGCGCGGTCGCGCACCGGCGGCGGTGTCACTGGCCCGATTCGACCTTGCGCCATTCCACGGCGGCGCGGTCCAGCACGCCGTTGACGTAGGTGTGGCCATGCTCGGAGCCGAACCGCTTGGCGGTCTCGATGGCCTCGTTGATCACCACCCGGTACGGCACGTCCATGCGGTGGCGCAGTTCGTAAGCGGCCACGCGCAGCACCGCGCGCTCGATCGCGTCGACCTCTTCGACCGGACGGTCGAGGAACGGCACAAGCGCCTCGTCCAGTTCGCGGCGGTGGTCGAGCACGCCGCGCAGCAGGTTCTCGAAGTAGGCCAGGTCGGCCACTTCGTGCGCCTGTTCGTGGGCGAACTGGGCCAGCAGCGACTCGGCGTTGCCGCCGGAGATCTGCCAGGCGTAGATCGCCTGCAGCGCGCGCCGGCGCGCGCGCGAGCGCAGCACCGGATCGACGCCGTCGCGGCGGAAGGGTTTGCCGGCAGGCTTGCCGTGGTTCTTGTTGCTCATGGCAGCTGCTCCAGAAGATTGACCATTTCCAATGCCGCCAATGCGGCTTCCTCGCCCTTGTTGCCGTGGCTGCCGCCGGCGCGGGCCTCGGCATCCTCCACGCGCTCGACCGCCAGCACGCCGTTGAGCACCGGCACGCCGAAGTCCAGCTGCGCGCGCATCAGGCCTTCGGCGCAGCGGTCGGCCACGTGCTCGTAGTGGCGGGTATCGCCGCGGATCACGCAGCCCAGGGTGATGATGGCCGCATGCCGGCCGGCGGCGGCCAGGCGCGCGGCGACCAGCGGGATCTCCCAGGCGCCAGGCACGCGCACCACGTCGATGGCGTCCTCGCCGATGCCGTTGCCAGCCAGGCTCTGCCGCGCACCGGCCACCAGCACATCGGTGATGCGGGCGTTCCAGCGGCTGGCGATGATGACGAAACGGGCCGTTCCGGCCGGGCGGAGGTCGCCTTCGTAGTGGCTCATGGGGCGTAGCGATCCAAAAGGTGGGTCAGTTTACCGTGTAGGTCGCCTTCCCGTAGGAGCGGCTTCAGCTGCGATGGGATCCCCGCGGCCACGTCCCCTGCGCCTGCGATGGCGAGGGTTGTGGTTCTTCGGGACACCCCGGCACGGCTGAAGCCGCTCCTGCGGGAGGGGTCGTCAGGGCTGCACGGTCTCGACGATCTCAAGGCCGTAGCCGGCCAGGCCGATCTGCCGGCGCGGGGTGCCGAGCACGCGCAGCCTGCCCAGGCCGAGGTCGGCCAGGATCTGCGCGCCGGCGCCGTTGCGGCGCCACTGACCCACGTCCTTGTCCTTGCCGGCCGGGCGCACCTCGGGTTCGCGGCGCAGGCGCGCCAGCAGCGCGTCGGAATCGCGCGGAGCCGAGAGCACCACCATCACGCCCTGGCCTTCGGCGGCGATGGCGCGCAGCGCATCGGTGGCGGCCACGCCGAAATCGTCGCGGCGCCAGTGCAGCAGGTCGGCCAGCGGGTTCTCCACCTGCACGCGGACCAGGGTCGGCGTGTCCTTGTCCGGCTGGCCCTTGACCAGCGCGAAGTGCAGGTCGTGGGCGATGCGGTCGCGGTAGGTGACCAGCTTGAACGCGCCGAACTCTGTGTCGATCCCGCGCTCGTCCACCCGCTCCACGGTGTGCTCGGTGGCCAGCCGCCAGGCGATCAGGTCGGCGATGGAACCCATCTTCAGCCCATGCTCGCGCGCGAACACTTCCAGCTCCGGACGCCGCGCCATGGTGCCGTCGGGGTTGAGGATCTCCACCAGCACGCCGGCCGGTTCCAGCCCGGCCAGCATGGCCAGGTCGACGCCGGCCTCGGTGTGCCCGGCGCGGGTCAGCACGCCGCCGGGCTGGGCGATCAACGGGAAGATATGGCCCGGCTGGTGCAGGTCCGACGGCCTGGCGTCGGGCTTCACCGCGGTGCGGATGGTATGGGCGCGGTCGGCGGCCGAGATGCCCGTGGTCACGCCCTCTGCGGCTTCGATGCTGACAGTGAAGTTGGTCTGGAACTGCGCGGTATTGGCGCGCACCATCGGCGCCAGCCCGAGCTGCCCGGCGCGCTCGCGGGTCAGCGGCAGGCACACCAGGCCGCGGCCATGGGTGACCATGAAATTGATGTCCGACGGCTTGACCAGCTCGGCGGCCATGATCAGGTCGCCTTCATTCTCGCGGTCCTCGTCGTCGACGATCACCACCATGCGGCCGGCACGGATCTCTTCCAGCAGTTCGGGGACGGGGGCGAAGTTCATGCGGTGGCTCCCTGGCCCAGCAGGCGCTCGACATAGCGCGCCACCAGGTCGATTTCCAGATTGACGGCGTCGTCGACGCCGGTGTGGGCGAAACGGGTATGGGCGACGGTGTGCGGGATCAACGCCACCTCGAAGCCGGCGTCGTCGGCCTCGTTGACGGTGAGGCTGACGCCATCGACGCAGATCGAGCCCTTCTTGGCGATGTACCTGAGCAGCGGCGCCGGCGCGGCGAAGCGCCAGCGCTGCGCGCGCGCGTCGTCGTGGATCGACAGCACCCTGCCGATGCCGTCGACGTGGCCGCTGACCAGGTGGCCACCGAGGCGGTCGGTCGGGCGCATCGCGCGCTCGAGGTTGATCGCCGCGCCCACGGCCAGGCGGCCCAGCGTGGTCAGGCCCAGGGTCTCGGTCGAGGCGTCGGCCTGGAACGAGCCGGCGTCGAACGCGATCACGGTCAGGCACACGCCGTTGACCGCGATGCTTTCGCCCCGCTGCACGTTGTCGAACGGCAGGCTGCCGACCTCGAAGGTGAAGCGGACATCGCCGCCGACGGGCTCATGCGCGGCCAGGCGGCCGACGCCTTCGATGATGCCGGTGAACATCAGCGCACCTCCGTGGTGGAGGCGAACCGGAAGACCGGAAGAGAAATGCAGAGGGTTTTCATGAACGTTTCCCGCGGTTGGAGAGCGAAAAACGCCACAAGGCAAACAGGCGCGCGCACGGCCGGGCCGCGCGCGGGCCGTCTTCTTTCATCCGGACTCTAGGCGGCACCGCGTTCGCGGCGTCGCCAACCGTCGGCTCCGGCATCGGACCGGATCTGCTGACCCTCGGCCGTTGGAACCCGCGCATGCGATGCATGGGTATCCGCGAGTGCAGTGACTCGCGTGCCGGCCTCGGCGCTCGCGGGCTCGTGCAGGTTCCCGGGGGAACCGCGCACCTACCGCCGGTGGGGAATTACACCCCGCCCTGAAGACGTTCGTGGTTGCCGGCGAACCGGCCGGCGCATTGTACCAGCCGGCCCCCCGCGGACCTGTCTGGCGGATGGATGGCAGTGTTCCGCGGAGCGCGGCATCGCATCTGCCGGTGCATTGCCGGGAAAACCCCAGCGGGGCGGTGCCCCGCTCTACAAGGCGGAAGGGGCTGTAGCGTCAGGCAGCGCCCGGCGAGCTGGCCCGGTAATGCCCCAGCGGGGCGTTGCCCCGCCCTACAAGGCGGCGGGGGCTGTAGCGCCGGGCGGCGCCCGGCGAGCTGGCCCGGTAATGCCCCAGCGGGGCGTTGCCCCGCTCTACAAGGCGGCGGGGGCTGTAGCGC
>NZ_JASCOS010000161.1:0-6284 GCF_029959705.1 Stenotrophomonas sp. PS02297
ACCGGACCCCGCCTGTACGACCCGTGGCACGACAGCGGGCCGGGGGGCGCCGCGGCCGGCCGCGAAACCGCCGTCTACGACGTAGTGGGGCCGGTCTGCGAGACCGGCGACACCTTCGCCACCGCGCGCCAACTGCCGCGCTGCGAAGCCGGCGACCTGGTCGCGATCCTCGGCACCGGCGCCTATGGCGCGTCGATGGGATCGACCTACAACTCGCGTCCGTTGCCGGCTGAGGTGCTGGTGGACGGAGAGCGCTATGCGGTGGTGCGCCGCCGCCAGAGCTTCGACGAGATGCTGGCCGGCGAGCAGCCGGCTGCCGATTGGAGAAAAGCATGAAGAAGCGAGGAACCCGCGTGGAGGAACCAGCAACGAATGGGAGCCGGGTGACAGGCGGGCAGCGGGCTTTCCGCACCCTCTCGTCCCTCGCGCTGCTCCTCTCGTTCCTGCTCCTGTCCGCCTGCGCGCACCACAATCCGCTGGCGAAGTGGGAACGCTCGCCCAACTTCGACACGCGCCGGCCGGTGGTGGTGGTGCTGCACTACACCGCCGGCAAGACCGCTGAGGGCAGCCTGCGCACGCTGCAGACCGCCAACAGCAACGGCCCGGTCAGCGCGCATTACCTGCTGGGCAAGGACGGCACGCTGTACCAGCTGGTCGATGAAGACAAGCGTGCCTGGCACGCGGGCGATGGCCGCTGGGGCACCATCACCGATCTCAACTCGGCGTCGATCGGCATCGAGATCGACAACGACGGCTATACGCCCTTTCCGGACGTGCAGATCGAGAAGCTGATCGTGCTGCTGGACGACGTGACCCGGCGCCAGGGCATCCCGCGCGAGCAGGTCATCGGCCACGAGGATCTGGCGCCAGGACGCAAGATCGACCCGGGCCCGTTGTTCCCGTGGAAACGCCTGCACGACGCCGGCTTCGGCATCTGGCCCGACCCGGCCGCGGGCGATCCGCCGCCGGAGTTCGATGGCTGGCTGGCGATGGCGGCGATCGGCTATCCGCTCGACGACCGCGCCAACGCGCTCCAGTCCTTCCGCCATCATTTCCGTGGCATGCGCAGCCAGGGGGCCGAGCTCGACGCCGAGGACCTGCGCATCCTCTACGGCCTGAGCCGTCCGCTGCTGCGATCGCCGGCCGTGCCCGCGGCCGTTCCGGCGAATACGCCGTAGGTGCGAAACGGGAGCGGGCCGCCGGGCACTGGAAACATGTCGATGAAACCAATCCTGCTATGCCTCGCCCTGCTGTCGGGTACCGCCCATGCCGTGGCGGCTTCCGCGGACGCTGCGGCGTTCTACGACAAGGCCGTGCAACAGGCCTTCGAGCACTACCAGCTGCCCGGCATCGCGGTCGGCGTGATCGAGGACGGCAGGATCGTCCACGTCGCCACCCGTGGCGAGCTGGTGGCCGGCGAAGGGAAGGCGGTCGATGCCGGTACGCTTTTCAAGATCGCTTCCAATACCAAGGCGATGACCGCGGCGGTGCTGGCGCGGCTGGTGCAGGCCGGCCGCCTGCGCTGGGACGACCCGGTGACGAAGTACCTGCCGTCGTTCCGCATGTACGACCCGTGGGTGACGCGCAACATGCAGGTGCGCGACCTGCTGATCCACAACAGCGGACTGGGCCTGGGCGCCGGCGACCTGATGCTATGGCCGGAGCCGAACCATTTCACCCGCCAGGACATCATCGCCGGGCTGGCGCACCTCAAGCCGGCCGGCAGTTTCCGCGCCGATTACGCCTACGACAACCTGCTGTACGTGGTGGCGGGAGAGGTGGCCGCGGTCGCCGGCGGCAAGCCCTACGCGGAACTGGTGCGGCAGGAGATCTTCGCGCCGCTGGGCATGGACCGCTGCCAGGTCGGCGCGTGGTCGCCCGCGGCGGTGGGCGACGTCGCCCAGCCGCATTACCGCCGGGACGGGCGCAACGTGGTGGGCGGGCGCGATGGCGATGTCGTCGCGGATTTCCCGTCGATGGCCGCCGGCGGGGTGCGCTGCAGCCTCGACGACATGCTGCGCTGGATGCAGGCGCTGCTCGACCCGGCGCGGGTGCCGGACTGGCTGGACGCCACCCAGCGCCGCGCGCTGTGGACCGCGCACATGCCGATGCCCATCGGCCAGCGCCTGCGCGACTGGGACGGCACCCACTTCCTCGCCTACGGCTACGGCTGGCGTCTGTCGGACATGGACGGACAGTGGAAGGTGGCGCATACCGGCACGTTGTCGGGCATGTACTCGTCGCTGGCGCTGCTGCCGGACCGGCGCAGCGGCGCGGTCATCCTGATCAACGGCGAAGGCGAGGACGCGCGCACCGCGCTGATGCAGGCCCTGCTCAAGCGCCAGACCGCGCCTGCCGCGGGCCACGACGTCCTCCATTACGCCGGCCTGCTGGAACGGGAAAAGGCGCAGCGTCGTTCCGACGGCCATGGTCGCCCGGCCATGGCGCCGGCCGTCGCGGTCGCGGCGCGGAATTTCGGCGCCGATGCCGGCGTATGGGCCGATCCCTGGTTCGGTCAGGTCACGCTGTGCGCCGTTGGGAAGGGAATCGCTTTGGCCGCGTTGAAGTCGCCGGCCATGCGCGGCCGGGTCATGTCGTCCGCTGGCCGCCCCTGGGTGCAGTGGCAGGGGCTGGGCGAGGACGCGGAGGCGTGGCTGGAGTTTTCCGGGGACGGAGCGCAACGCACCCTGCGCCTGCGCGCCATCGATCCGGACATCGACTTCAGCTACGACTACCAGGACCTGGAATTCCACCGGGTCGGCGATTGTCCGTGAATGCGGCCGCGAAGCACGGCCGGATGCGCGGGTCGCATGCCGGCCATCCGCGCCGGTCATGCGTGATGGCAATGGAGGATGCGGCCTCTATTGTGCGGCGCATCACGAAAATATTTTATTTCCATAGCCTTGGGGTATGGGGAATAGTTTATTGACCACCGGATTCGGCACGTGTTAAACAGCTGTGAAGCCGGGTTGAACCGGGCGCGGATGCGCGGCCGGTGCTTCTTTCCAAGGGTCCGCACGATGCGACCGGCGGAGGAGGGAATCCCGGCGGACAGGCCTGCAGTCGGGCTTGGCATGGTGCAGGCCGGCGGACAGGGAGTCTCCCCGGTGCAGTGAAACCACGGAAGGAAAGGTGCGGCTGCCGGGGAGGTGGCGCGCATCCTGGTTGGATTGGCGGAATCGTGCCGCCCTTGAGGTTGGACCGATGGATGGTCGCCGTACCCCGCCGACGCGGGGATGGAAATGGGCCAGCATCGTTCCCGAAGCATCCCCCGTTACGCGTTCCCTTTGGAGAGAGAGAGCATGTCCGCCTTGTCACGTACCCCGCGGCTTCACCACTTGAGCGCGGCCCTGCTGCTGGCGCTCGGCAGCCCGTTGGCCGCCTTCGCCCAGACCCAGCCCGCAGCCGGCAATACCTCGCCGGAGGCGCGCACCCTCGACCGCGTTTCGGTCACCGGCTCGCGCATCCAGCGCACCGACGTCGAAGCCGCATTGCCGGTCACCATCATCCAGAAGGCCGAGATCGAGGCCCAGGGCATCACCTCGGCCGAGCAGCTGCTGCAGCAGCTGAACATCGCCAGCAGCGGCCCGGACAGCCTGGCCGCCAACAGCGGCATCGCACCTCCCGGCACGCGCGGCAACAACGGCGTTTCCGGCGCCAACCTGCGCGGCCAGGGCGCCGATGCGACCCTGGTGCTGCTCAATGGCCGCCGCGTCGCCGCGCACGGCCTGGCCGGCCAGGTGGTGGACCTGAACTCGATTCCGTTCGCCGCGATCGAGCGCGTGGAAGTGCTGCGCGACGGCGCCTCGGCCGTGTACGGCACCGACGCCATCGGCGGCGTGATCAACTTCATCACCCGCAACAACTACCAGGGCATCACCCTCAGCGCCGGCGCCGACGTGACCCAGGAAGGCGGCGGCAACATCTACCACAGCAGCCTGCTCGGCGGCTGGGGCGACCTGGACAGCGACCGCTGGAACGTGTGGGCGGCGCTGAACGTCAAGAAGAACAAGATCCTGCGCGGCAACCAGCGCGACTTCGTCAACAGCTTCCAGCCCGATCGCGGCCTGTCGCCGGATACGCGCGGCACGCCGTTCGCCAACATCGTCAGCGGCACCGGCAGCATCATCGGTGGCGGCCTGAAGGATCCTGGCAGCGGCCTGACCAAGACCACCATCAATACGCTGCGCCTGCCCGGCGGCGCCGGTTGCGAGAACGGCGGCGACATGATGGGCGACTACGGCGACAAGATCTGGGCCAGCCCCGGCGCCAGCTTCGGTTGCGCCTGGGACTACGGCCGCGCGCGCACCATCCAGCAGCCGGTGGATACCGTGCAGGGCATCGGCCGGGCCACGTTCAAGGTCGGCGACAACCATGAGTTCTTCGCCGAGTTCATGGGCTCCAAGGTGACTTCCAAGCGCCAGTTCGAGGCGCAGCAGATCACCACCAGCATCAATGCCACCGGAACCCAGCTCGACGCGTACGAACTGAACGCCAACACCAAGGCGACCTACGACGCGATCTACAACCAGCTGCACACCTACTTCGGCGACCAGGCCAACCTGGTTTACGGCAGCCCGATCGCCTACCGCTGGCGCTGCGAGATCTGCGGCCCGCGCCAGCTGGAGACCGAGACCAAGGCCTACCGCATGCTGTTCGGCATGACCGGCACCGTGGGCAGCTGGGACTACAACATCGGCCTGTCGCGCGCCGAAAGCCGCGCCCAGTCGGTGCTGGCCGGCGGCTACTACTACACGCCGCAGCTGAAGGCGGCACTGAAGAACGGCGTGCTCAACCCGTTCCTGATGCCCGGCCAGGACCAGTCCAAGGCGGCCTACGACGCGATGGCCGCGGCCGACGCCAGCGGCCTGCTGCTGTACAAGGGCGTGTCCAGCACGACGACGTTCGACGCCAGCTTCAGCGGCAGCCTCGGCTTCAAGCTGTGGGGCGCGGAAGACGTGCAGGCCGCGGCCGGCGTGGACATCCGCCGCGAGGAATACGAGTTCAGCGGCCCGTCGGAATGGGCGGCCGGCAACGCGTTCGTGTTCGGCGCGCCGGGCGATGCGGCCAACTACATGTCGCCCAAGCAGCGCAACGTCAAGGCGGTGTTCGCCGAGTTCAACCTGCCGGTGGTCGACAGCCTCGAGCTCAACCTGGCCGTGCGCCACGACCGCTATGACGGCTTCGGCGGCACCACCAATCCGAAGTACTCGTTCAAGTGGCAGCCGATCGACTGGCTGGTGTTCCGCGGCTCCTACAGCACCGGCTTCAAGGTGCCTGACTTCGCCAAGCTGTTCCGCGGCGTCACCGAGAGCCAGTACACCGGCCTGGACCTGGCCGACCCGGCGACCTGCCCGAAGGGCCAGTACAACCCGGACGTGGCCAGCTGCAGCGAACAGATCCGCCCGGACATCATCACCGGCGGCAACCCGAACCTGAAGCCGGAAGAGGCCAAGCAGCGCAGCGTCGGCTTCGTGCTGGCGCCGAACGGCAACTTCAACGTCAGCGTCGACTGGTGGGAGATCGAGCGCCTCAACACCATCCGCAGCGGCTTCAACCTGTCGACGATGACCGCGAACTACCCGCTGTATGCGTCCAACTTCATCCGCGACAGCAGCGGCAAGATCATCGCCATCGACCAGCGCTACATCAACACCGGCGGCACGCTGACCCGCGGCATCGAGCTGGACTCCAACCTGCGCGGCGACCTGGCCGGCGGCACCTGGAACGTCCACCTCAACGGCAACTACCTGGACACCTTCAAGACCAAGACCTTCGACAGCCTGCCCTACAGCGACAACCTGGTCGGCGAGTACGAGCGTTACTACAACCTGCCGATCAAGTGGAAGCACACGGTCAGCCTCGGCTGGGCCAAGGGCGACTGGACGCAGACGCTGACCCAGGTCTACCGTGGCGGCTACAAGGACTGGAAGCCGGGCGGCATCGTCAACGGCTACACCCCGCCGGCCTGGGACGGCAACGTCGATGCCTACGTCACCTACAACTACAGCCTGACCTGGTCCGGCATGGAGAACCTGAAGGCGACCTTCGGCATCCGCAACCTGCTCAACACCGATCCGCCGTTCACCGTCCGCTACCTGGACGACGGCGACGGCGCCGGCTGGGAAGCGCGCGTGGCCGACCCGCGCGGCCGTTCCTTCAACCTGCTGCTGGAGTACCGCTTCCAGTGACGTACCCCGGGGCCCGGTTTCCGGGCCCCGTTAGTGGGGGGCCCGGCCCCCCGCGGGGGCGCCGCCGGGGGGGCCCCGGGGGGGGGGGGGGCG
>NZ_JASCOS010000162.1:0-6250 GCF_029959705.1 Stenotrophomonas sp. PS02297
GGCGCGGCGATGTCGCGGCGTACGGCCTGCGGGCTGCGCACGTGCAGCAGGCGGAAGCGGCCGCCGCCCTGCACGCGCACCGGCAGCAGGCCGGCGGCGCATTGCTGTACCAGCTGGCGCCCGTCGTCGGGCGTGGCCAGGCCCAGTTCCACCGCGGCCCAGGCCGCGCCGACGCTGGGATGGCCGGCGAAGGGCAGTTCCATCTTCGGGGTGAAGATGCGGATGCGGTAGTCCGCGCCCGCCTCCGGTGGCAGGAAGAACACCGTCTCGGACAGGTTCAGCCAGGCGGCGATGGCCTGCATGGCCGCATCGTCCAGGCCATCGGCATCGATCACGACGGCCAGCGGATTGCCGGCCCCGGGGCGGGCGGCGAAGACGTCCAGTTGCAGGTAACGGCGTGCGGTCATGGCGGCAGGAGCGGCGGGGCGGGCCAGCATAGGCCGGGCGCGCCCGCATCGCGAGCGTTGCGCGGGCGCGGGCATGCGCCAAAGCGGGGCGGGAGCGCCGGCGATGCAATGCTGTCGCCCGGAACCGGCGGCTCCGCGGGGCGGGGCATGGCTATAGAATCGACGGTTCCGCCCGCCCGTCGGGTCTTTCTCCCCAATGTGAACCCCCACGCCAATGTCCTCTTCCCCCCTCGTCGATCGCTGGATCGTCCTCAAGTTCGGTGGCACCTCGGTGTCGCGTCGTCATCGTTGGAACACGATCGGGGAACTGGCGAAAAAACGTGCGGACGAGACCGGCGGCCGGGTACTGGTGGTGGTTTCCGCGCTGTCGGGCGTGACCAATGAACTGACCGCCATCGCCGATGGCGCTGCCGACAGCCGCGCGCGGGTCGCCGCGCTGGTCGCGCGCCACAACGACTTCCTCGTCGAACTGGAACTGGGCGCCGAGGTGCTGGCCGAGCGGTTGGCGGCGTTGCAGGCGCTGCTCGACGACCCGCGCGCGGCCAGCCGCCCGCTGGACTGGCAGGCTGAGGTGCTGGGCCAGGGCGAACTGCTGTCCTCGACCATCGGCGCGGCCTACCTGCGCGGCAACGGCCTGGATTTCGGCTGGATGGACGCGCGCCAGTGGCTGTGCGCGCAGCCGCCGGCGCCGAACCAGAGCGCCTGGTCGCAGCGGCTGTCGGTGAACTGCCAGTGGCAGGGCGACGCCGGCTTCAATGAGCGCTTCAACGCCCAGCCCGCGCGCATGCTGCTCACCCAGGGCTTCATCGCCCGCCACGGCGACGGCGGCACCGCGATCCTCGGCCGCGGCGGTTCGGACACCTCGGCCGCGTATTTCGGCGCACTGCTGCGCGCCAGCCGCGTAGAGATCTGGACCGACGTGCCGGGCATGTTCAGCGCCAACCCGAAGGACGTGCCCGACGCGCGCCTGCTCACCCGGCTCGACTACTACGAGGCGCAGGAAATCGCCACCACCGGCGCCAAGGTGCTGCATCCGCGCTCGATCAAGCCGTGCCGCGACGCCGGCGTGCCGATGGCCATCCTCGACACCGAGCGCCCGCACATGCCGGGTACCAGCATCGACGGCAGCGCCGAGCCGGTGCCGGGCGTGAAGGCGATCAGCCGCCGCAACGGCATCGTGCTGGTGTCGATGGAAGGCATCGGCATGTGGCAGCAGGTCGGCTTCCTCGCCGACGTGTTCGACCTGTTCCGCAGGCACGGTCTGTCGGTGGACCTGATCGGTTCGGCCGAAACCAACGTCACCGTCTCGCTCGACCCGTCCGAGAACCTGGTCAGCACCGACGTGCTGGCGGCGCTGTCGGCCGACCTGTCGGAAATCTGCAAGGTCAAGGTGATCGTGCCGTGCGCGGCCATCACCCTGGTCGGCCGCGGCATGCGCTCGCTGCTGTACAAGCTCTCCGACGTGTGGGCCACGTTCGGCAAGGAGCGCGTGCACATGATCAGCCAGTCGTCCAACGACCTGAACCTGACCTTCGTGATCGACGAGGCCGACGCCGATGGCCTGCTGCCGATCCTGCACGACGAACTGATCGACAGCGGCGCCATGCCGGTATACGAGGAGCAGGTGTTCGGCCCGCGCTGGCGCGAGATCATCGGCCATGTGCGCCCGCGCGCGACGCCATGGTGGCGCGCGCCGCAGCAGCGCCGGCAACTGCTGGAACTGGCCGCGCAGGGCACGCCGCGCTATGTCTACCACCTGCCGACGGTGCGCGAGCGCGCCCGCCAGCTCAAGGCGGTGGCGGCGCTGGACCGGCGTTACTACGCGATCAAGGCCAATCCGCACCCGGCCATCCTGCGCACGCTGGTCGAGGAAGGCCTCGGCCTGGAATGCGTGTCGCTGGGCGAGGTCGAGCACGTGTTCGCCGCGCTGCCGGAGTTGGCGCCTTCGCGCGTGCTGTTCACCCCGAGCTTCGCGCCGATCGCCGAGTACGCGGCGGCGCTGGCGCGTGGGGTCAACGTCACCGTCGACAACGTCGAACTGCTGCGGCGCTGGCCGGATGTTTTCCGCGACCGCGCGCTGTGGCTGCGCATCGACCTGGGCCATGGCGACGGCCACCACAGGAAGGTTAACACCGGCGGCAAGGAGGCCAAGTTCGGCCTGTCGGCGCAGCGCGTGGACGAGTTCCTCGACGTGGCGCGCGGCATCGGCGTACGCATCACAGGCATTCACGCGCACCTAGGCAGCGGTGTGGAGAACAGCGGCCACTGGAAGCAGATGGTCGACGAGCTGGCCGGTTTCGCGCGCCGCATCGGCAGCGTGGAGATCCTCGACATCGGCGGCGGCCTGCCGGTGCCCTACAGCGACGACGACGAACCGTTCGACCTCGACGCCTGGGCCGCCGGCCTGGCCGAGATCAAGGCCGTGCACCCGGCGTTCCAGCTGGCGGTCGAGCCGGGCCGTTTCCTGGTCGCCGAAGCCGGCGTGCTGCTGGCCCGGACCACCCAAGTGGTGGAGAAGGACGGCGTGCGCCGCATCGGCCTGGATGCCGGCATGAACGCGCTGCTGCGCCCGGCGCTGTACGACGCCTGGCACGACATCGCCAACCTGTCGCGGCTGGACGACGCGCGCGACGTCGACTTCAGCGTGGTCGGCCCGATCTGCGAATCCAGCGACGTGTTCGCGCAGCGGGTGAAGCTGCCGTCCACTACCGTGCCGGACGACGTCATGCTGATCGCCGACGCCGGCGCCTACGGCTTCAGCATGGCCAGCCACTACAACCACCGCGCGCTGCCGCGCGAGGACGTCATCGACGATGCGCAATGATGTTCGTGTCCCGCATTCCCCTTCGTTCTGCCACGCCAGCCCGCCATCGCGCGCGGCGCCCCGCTTGATTCCGGATACGCCATGACAGCTTTCGACAAAGACCAGGTTTCCCGCTTCCGTTTCGTCCGCTGCGATCTCGCCGCGGATACCGGCGTGGCGCGGCTGGTGTACGCCTTCGACGACGGTCCGGAGATGACCGAGACCGTCACCGTGCCGGGCGCGCCGTTCCGGCTGGACGGCGAGCGCGCGGCGGCGGTGCAGCGCGCCCTGCGCCTGCTGCACCTGATCGCCGGCGTGAGCTACTACAAGGCGGCGGTACCGGCGCAGGTGTCCATCGACAGCTACGCCATCGATGCCGATACCGCAGCGCTGGTGGAAACGGTCTACCTCAACGGCCTGGGCGAATTCGCCTACCGCAACGGACTGAACCTGCGCGGTCGCTTCAGGCTGCCGGTGGAGGCGCAGGCCGAGCCGGCGCAGTCGCTGGGCCTGCGCGCGCACGCGCTGGTCGCCATCGGCGGCGGCAAGGATTCGCTGGTCAGCATCGAGGCGCTGCGCCGTGCCGACGTGGCCGCCACCGTCACCTGGATCGGCGGTTCGCAGCTGATCCGCGCCTGCGCCGAGCGCACCGGCCTGCCGATGCTCAACATCGGCCGCGCGCTGGCGCCGGAGCTGTTCGAGCTCAACCGCCAGGGCGCGTGGAACGGCCACATCCCGGTGACCGCGGTGAACTCGGCGATCATGGTGCTGGCGGCGCTGGTGCAGGGCGTGGACCAGGTGGTGTTCTCCAACGAGCGCTCGGCCAGCTACGGCAGCCAGATCGCCGGTACCGGCGAGGTCAACCACCAGTGGTCCAAGGGCTGGGCGTTCGAAAAGGCGTTCGGCGAACACGTGCAGCGGCATGTCGCCGCCGACCTGCATTACTACTCGCTGCTGCGCCCGCTGTCCGAGCTGGCGGTGGCGCGGCAGTTCGCCAAGACCGACTACTACGACGCGCACTTCTCCAGCTGCAACCGCAATTTCCACATCCTCGGCGAGCGCCCGGTGAACCGCTGGTGCGGCGTCTGCCCGAAGTGCCACTTCGTGTTCCTGGCGCTGGCGCCGTTCATGCCCAAGACCCGGCTGGTGCGCATCTTCGGCCGCAACCTGCTCGACGATGGCGAGCAGGCCGGCGGTTTCGACGCGCTGCTGGAATTCCAGGACCACAAGCCGTTCGAATGCGTGGGCGAGGGCAAGGAGTCGCGCGCGGCGATGGCGGCGCTGGCCGCGCGTCCGGAGTGGAAGGAGGACGCGCTGGTCAAGCGCTTCGCCAGCCTGATCCAGCCGACGCTGGCGGCCGACGAACTGAAGATCGAACCGTTGCTGGTCATCGATGGCGAGCACCGCATCCCGGCCGCCCTGTGGGAGCGCCTGCGTGCGGATTTCGCAGCTTGAGGGCAGGCGCGTCGCGCTGTGGGGCTGGGGCCGCGAAGGCCGTGCGGCCTTCCACGCGCTGCGCGAGCGCCTGCCCGGCCTGCCGCTGACCCTGTTCTGCCCCGAGGCCGAGGCCGAAGGCGCGCGCGCCGAGACCGGCGGCGCGCTGCAGGTGGAAACCGACGCGACCGGCGCGGCCTTGTCGCGTTTCGACGTGGTGGTGAAATCGCCGGGCATCAGCCCGTACAAGCCCGAGGCGCAGCAGGCGCTGGAGCAGGGGACGCAGTTCATCGGCGGCACCTCGCTGTGGTTCAGCGAGCACGCGCGCGTCGACGGCGTGCTGCCCGGTACGGTGTGCGTGACCGGCACCAAGGGCAAGAGCACCACCACCTCGCTGCTGGCGCACCTGCTGCGTGCAGCCGGGCACCGCACGGGGCTGGCCGGCAACATCGGCCTGCCGCTGCTGGAGGTCCTGGACCCGCAACCGGCGCCGGAATACTGGGCGGTGGAACTGTCCAGCTACCAGACCGGCGAAGTCGCGCGCAGCGGCGCGCGGCCGGACGTGGCCATCGTGCTGAACATCTTCCCGGAACACCTGGACTGGCACGGCAGCGAACAGCGCTACATCGACGACAAGCTGTCGCTGGTGACCGGCGGCCATTCGCGCGTGGCGGTGCTCAATGCCGCCGACGAACACCTGCGTGCATTGCAGCTGCCGCACAGCGAGATCGTGTGGTTCAACCAGCCCGAGGGCTGGCACATGGTCGGCGAGGTGGTGCATCGCGGCGCGCAGCCGGTGTTCGATACCTCGGACACGCCGCTGCCGGGCCGCCACAACCGCGGCAACCTGTGCGCGGTGCTGGCGGCGCTGGAAGCGCTGGGCCTGGACGCGGTGGCGCTGGCGCCGGCGGTGCGCAGCTTCCGCCCGCTGCCCAACCGCCTGCAGCTGCTGGGCGAGCGCGACGGCCTGCGCTGGGTCAACGATTCGATCAGCACCACGCCGCACGCCTCGCTGGCGGCGCTGGATTGCTTCGCCGGGCAGCGCATCGCGTTGCTGGTCGGCGGCCACGACCGCGGCCTGGACTGGCACGACTTCGCCGCGCACATGCGCGACACCGCGCCGGTGGAGATCGTCACCATGGGCGGCAACGGCCCGCGCATCCATGCCCTGCTGCAGCCACTGGCCGATGAAGGCCGGTTCGGCCTGCATGCCGCCGGCGACCTGCCGCATGCGGTCGAACTGGCGCGCGCCGCGCTGGGCGCGCAGGGCGGGGTGGTGCTGCTGTCGCCGGGCGCGCCCAGCTTCGGCGCCTACCGCGATTACGTGGCGCGCGGCCGCCACTTCGCCGCGCTGGCCGGGTTCGACCCGGACAGCATCAGCGCGATCCCGGGGCTGGGCATCGCCTGATGGCGCAGGCCGGGACCGCATTTTCCAGGGTCCCTGCAATGTTTCGCGGCGCACGGCGCAGGCGCGGCGAGTCCCGGTCATGGGAATACCGAGGGCCTCGGGTTCTGTAGCGCCGGGCAACGCCCGGCGGAGGCTTTCCCGGCAAGGCTCCGGCGGGGCGTTGCCCCGCTCTACAAGGGGCCTCGGGTTCTGTAGCGC
>NZ_JASCOS010000163.1:0-6106 GCF_029959705.1 Stenotrophomonas sp. PS02297
GCCCCCGGCGGGCGGGCGCGGCCCAACGGCGCCCGCGCGGCGGGGCGCGCGGCGGCGGCGGGGGCGCGCGCGGCGCGGGCGCGGTCCAGCTGCGCCCGCGACACATACTGGCCCTGCGCCAGGTCGGCATGGCGGCGGTAATCCAGATCGGCTTCCCGCGCGGCGGCCTCGGCGGCGCGCAGCTGCGCGCGCGCCGCGTCCACCCCGGCCTGCTGCTCCACGGCCGTCAGCCGCAGCAGCACCTGCCCGTCCTCGACCCGGTCGTTGACGTCGGCCTGTACCTGCGCCACCCGCCCGCTGGTCTGCGCGGACAGCGTGGCCTGGCGCACGGCCTCGACCACGCCGTCCCAGCCGCGGCCGTCGCCGGCGCCGGCTGCCCCTACCTCGATGCTGGACAGGCCCTCGACCACGACCGGGGCCGGTTCCGGGCGGCCATCGCCACAGCCCGCCAGCACGGCGGCCAGCAGCAGCGGGAGAGCATGGCGCGCACGCGGGATGTTCGGTTTCACGTCGGCGCCTTACTTGAACGCGCAGCCGCCGGGCACGCCCAGCCTGCGGAACAGCAGGGCCGCCGGACAGAAACCGGTGAAGCTGGCCTGCAGCAGGTTGGCGCCAACGAAGACGGTCAGCCACAGCCACAGCGGCGAGACGAAATGCGCGAGAGCGAGGCTGGCGAGGATCATCACGCCGGCGAAGGCGAGGACGGCACGGTCGAGGTTCATGCGGTTTCTCCTGGATTGCGATGGCCGGCACTGGCGCCGGGTTGCGCAAAACATTAGCAACAACTAATATTAGCGTCAACTGATATACGGAGCCGCCATGCACACCACCGTCAACGACCTGGTCGCCGCCGCCCGCGCACGCATCCGCGAGGTTTCCCCGCAGGAAGCCGCCACCTGGCCGGCCGGCAGCGTGGCAATCATCGACGTGCGCGAACCGGAGGAATACGCCGCCGGCCACCTCCCCGGCGCGGTCAACCTGCCGCGCGGCGTACTGGAGTTCCGCATCCATGCCCATCCGGCGCTGGCCTGCTCCACCAGCCAGGAGCTGGCCCGCCCCGATCGTCCGCTGCTGCTGTACTGCCTGACCGGCGGCCGCTCCGCGCTGGCCGCCGACAGCCTGCGCCAGCTCGGCTTTGGCGACGTGCGCTCGCTTGCCGGCGGCTTCGCCGCATGGCGCAATGACGCACTCCCCACCGACCAGGAATGACGATGGCAAAGGCCTCTCCCCGCCAGCAATTCGACGTGGCCGCGATGCGCGCCCATGCCGGCGACGCCGCGCAGCTGCTCAAGGCGTTGGCCAACGAGAACCGCCTGCAGGTGCTGTGCCTGCTGGCCGAGGGCGAGCGTTCGGTCGGCGAGATCAACGCTTTGCTGGACCTGAGCCAGTCGGCCCTGTCCCAACACCTGGCGGTACTGCGCGAGGAAGGCCTGGTGCGCACCCGGCGCGAGGCGCAGACCATCTTCTACGCGCTGGCCGACGGCCCCGCGGCGGCGGTCATGCACACCCTGCATGGCATCTACTGCGGCGGGCCGGCAACGACCGGCAAGGCAGGCAGGCCATGATCGGATGGCTCAAAACTCTGTTCGGCCTCGGCGGCGCACAGGTTCCGGCGGATGAAGCCGCTGCGCGCATGCGCGATGGCGCGGCGCTGGTGGACGTGCGCGAACCGGCCGAGTTCGCCAGGGGCCATGCGCCCGGCGCACGGCTGTTGCCGCTGTCGCGCATCCGCGCCGACACGTCGACCGCCATCGAATCGCTCGGCCTGCCCGAAGGCACGAACGACGTGCTGCTGGTCTGCCAGAGCGGCGTACGCTCGCGCATCGCCCAGGCCATGCTGGCGAAGAACATCCGGCATCGCTGCGTCAATGTCGCCGGCGGCATGAACGCCTGGGCGGCCGCAGACCTGCCGGTGACCCCGCCGCACCGCTGACCGGCGCCCTTCACCGCCGTACAGGGCCGGGCCCCTGCATGGCCCACGCCGCGGCGGATCGCGCCCGGCACCCGCCACCACGACCTCCCTTCCCTCCAGGAGCAGACGCATGAGCGCCATCCCTTCCTACACCGACCTGACCCGCGACATCTCGCGCAACCTCAATCCGCTGCGCACCCACAATGCCGACGTGATGCAGGGTTTCGGCGCCCTCAGCAAGGCGGCGATGGCCGCCGGCGCGCTGGACGAGAAGACAAAGGAACTGATCGCCATGGCGATCGGCGTGGCCAACCGCTGCGACGGCTGCCTCGGCTTCCATGCCAAGGCGCTGGTGCGGCTGGGCGCGACGCCGGAAGAATTCCGCGAGATGCTCGGCGTGGCCGTCTACATGGGCGGCGGTCCGTCGCTGATGTACGCGGCCAACGCCCTGGCCGCCTTCGAGGAATTCAGTACCGCGCAGGGTTGAGCGCCGCGCAGACGTCCACCGGGCCGCACGGCGTGCGTCGCAGGCGCCGCCCGCGGCCCCGCTGCTGCGCGGTCATGCACTGGTCAGCGCGCGCGCGGCCAGCAGCCGGTCCATGACCGACTTCAGCGCGAGCGGGCGCACCGGCTTGTGCAGCAGGGTCAGGCCCTGCTCCAGCACCTCGCGACGCGTGGCCAGGCTGTCGTCGGCGCTGAGGATCAGGGTCGGCCGCGCACCGAAGCGCTCGCCCAGCCGCGCCTGCAGCGCGGTGCCGGTATCGCCGTCGTCCAGGTTGTAGTCGAACAGCCACAGCGCCGCCGGCGCGGCCTGCATCGCCGCGACCGCCCCCGCCTCGGCCGATGCCTCGGCCACGTCGTAGCCCCACCCGCGCAGCAGCGCCGCCAGGCCGGCCAAGGCCGCCGGATCGTTGTCCACGACCAGCACGCGGATCGCCTCGCGGATCGATGCCGCCCCACCCCGCGGCGGCGGCACCGCGGCCGCGAACTGCGCCGGCATCTGCACCATGCCCACCGCCACCGAGAACACGGTGCCGCGGCCCAGCTCGCTGCGCAGCCGCAACGGCGCATCCAGCAGGCCGGCGATGCGGTCAGCGATCGCCAGACCAAGACCCAGTCCCTGGCCGCCGCTGTCCTCGCCGCGCCGGAATTCCTCGAAGATGCGCCGCTGCTCGCCCTTGGCGATGCCCGGCCCGGTGTCGTGCACTTCGATGCGCAAGCTGCCGCCGTCGCGGCGCACGCCGAGCAGCACGCCGCCCTGCGCGGTATAGCGCACCGCATTGGCCAGGAAGTTCTGCAGCACGCGCCGCAGCAGCTGCGGGTCGCTGTTCACCCAGGCGCGGGTCGGTACGTAGCAGAAAGCCAGCCCGCGCGCCGCCGCCAGCGCGCGGAATTCCGAAGCCAGCGGATCGAGAACTTCGGCCAGCGGCATGTCGCGCGGCTGCGGCACCAGCCCGCCGGCCTCCAGCCGCGACATGTCGAACAGGCCGGTCAGCAGCTGAGTGGTCGAATCCAGCGCGCCGCGGATCTGCACCACCGCCTGCCGCTGCGGCGGCGCCTCCACCTGCTGCGCCAGCGTGTCGGTGAACAGGTGCGCGGCATGCAGCGGCTGCAGCAGGTCGTGGCCGATGGCGGCCAGGAAGCGGCTCTTGGCATCGTTGGCGCGCTCGGCCTCGCGCTTGGCCGACTCCAGCAGCGCGGTGCGTTCGCCCACGCGCTGCTCCAGCGTCTCGTTGCTGCGCATCAGTTCCTGCTCGGTGCGGCGGAACTCGGTGACGTCGGTATAGGTGGCGACGAAACCGCCGCCGGGCATCGGGTTGCCGCGGATCTCGACGATGCGGCCATCGGGAAACACGCGTTCGGTCAGGTGCGCGGTGCCGGCGCGCATGAACGCCAGGCGCCGGTCCACCGCGCGCTCATCGCTGCCGCGCTGCGGCATCGCATGCAGCGCCCAGCGGGTCAGGTCCATGATCGGCCGGCCGACCTGCAACAGCTCGTCCGGAAAGCCGAACAACTGCGCATACGGGCGGTTCCACGCCACCAGCCGCTGCTCGCGGTCGATCACGCTGATGCCCTGGCTCATGTTCTGCAGCGCCGCCTGCAGCACCTGCTGGTTGAAGCGCAGGTCCAGCGAGGCCTCGCTGACGATGGCCGCAACCGTGGCCAGCTCGCCGCTCTCGCGGCGCGCGGCATCCAGCAGCAGCCGTGCCGACGCCGCACCGAGTACCGCGGACAGTTCGCGCTCGACGCTGGCCTCGGTCGCCGCCGGCACCGGCCCCTGTCGCGGCGCATCGGCCAGCAGCCGCTGCACCTTCTCGTAGGGCAGGAAGCGGCGCCCGGCGTCGCGCAGCGCGTCGGCGTCCAGATTGCGGCGGGTACGGTCGGGCGTGTCGCGCCGCCACGCCATCGCCAGCAGCGTCACCGCGGTGCCGACGAACAGGCTGGCACCGACCGCACGCCCCAGCGGACTCCAGCCGGTCAGGCCGAACAGCGCCCCCGGCGCCAGCCAGCGCCAGCCGAACGGCCCCTCCGCCAGCCATGCCGGCACGCGGCCGCCGTTTTCCAGCAGCGTCGGCAGCAGCAGTACCCAGGCCCAGGTGGCGAAGCCGGCCAGCACGCCGGCGATGGCCGCACGCGGCGGCGTCTGCGGCCGCCAGATGGCGAATGCCAGTACCGGCACCAGGGTGGCCATCGCCGAGAACGAGATCGCACCGATGTCGGCCAGCACGTTGCCGCCGCCGATCAGCCGGCTGTAGGCCCAGGCCAGCAGCATGATCACGCAGATGCCGGCGCGCCGCAGCCACACCAGTTCGCGGCGGTGGTCGCCGCCGGCGCGCGCCCAGGTGCTGCGCAGCAGGCCCGGCGCGAACCAGTGGTTGCCGATCATCAGGCTCAGGGTCAGGGTGCTGACCACCACCATGCCGGTGGCCGCGCTCAGGCCGCCGAGGAAGGCGAACAGCGCCACCCCGGTATGCCCGGCCGAGAACGGCAACGCCAGCGTGTACATGTCGCTGGGCACGCTGTTGCCCAGCAGCGCGCCACCGGCGCGCGCCAGCGGCAGGATCGGCAGCGCGATCAGCAGCAGGTACAACGGGAACAGCCAGCGCGAGGTACGGATGTCGGCCGGGTCGCGGCACTCGACCACGCCGACGTGGAACTGGTGCGGCAACAGGAACATCGCCAGCGCGCCGAGCAGCACCAGCGGCACGAAGCCGCCGGCCGGGGCATCCGCCGCGGGCGCCGGCGGCGGCATCGCCACCCCGTCCAGCCCGAACCAGACGAAGGCGCCCAGCGCCAGCATCGCACCGAGCTTGAACAGCGATTCGGCGGCCATCGCCAGCACCAGCCCGCGGTTGTGCTCGGACACGTCGGCGCGGCGCGCGCCGAACAGCATCGCGAACAACGCCATCGCCAGCGCCACGTACAGCGCGCTGTCGCGCCACGGCGCGGTGTCCTGCGCCGCGTCGGCCGAGCGCAGGGTGAGCATGCCGAAGCTCATCGCCACCGCCTTGAGCTGCAGCGCGATGTAGGGAATCAGTCCGAGCGCGGCGATCAGCGTCACCGTCGCCGCCAGCCAGGCGTCGCGCCCCAGCCGCGCGGCGATCAGGTCGGCCAGCGAGGTGGCATTGGTCTCGCGCGCCAGCCGCACCAGCCGCACCATCATGCCGATGGCCAGCGCATAGAACAGGATCGCGCCGACGAAGGTCGGCGGCAGCGGCCAGCCGTAGCGCGCGGCCTGGGTCACCGTGCCGTAGAACGTCCACGAGGTGCAGTGCACCGCCAGCGACAGCGCATAGACATGGCGCCAGTGACGGGCGAACACGGCCGGCCGGCGCTCGCCGTACAGCGCGACGCCGAACATCAGCACCAGCCAGGCCACCCCGGCCAGCGCCACCGTCACCAGACTCAGCATGCGTATGGGTTCCCCGTGTGCACAGCGGGCAGGATACGGCGCGCGGCAAGCGCAGCGGAACCACACAGCGCCCCCGCTCCCATAGGAGCGGCTTCAGCCGCGATGGCGCATTCCCGATGAATCACCACACACGCCAAGGCAGCAAGCGCAGAGGAACCGCACAGCGCACCAGCCCTCGTAGGAGCGGCTTCAGCCGCGATGGCGCGTTCCCGATGAACCACCGCGCACGCCAGCAAAGCTGTCTCCAGCAATTTCAGGAAAGCTCCATCGCGGCTGAAGCC
>NZ_JASCOS010000164.1:0-5954 GCF_029959705.1 Stenotrophomonas sp. PS02297
TTTTCTCACCCGCGGGTGGGGTGGCGCCCGAACCCCGCCCGCCCCCGCCCCGGGGGGGCCTTCTGCGTTTGCGAGACGCGAGACGACGTGGCCCGCGACCTCGCCGGCGTGGCCCTGTGCTGCGCCGCGGGCGACAATGGGGCATGAACCTGTCCGATCCCGCATTCCAGCTAGAGCTGGCCGCCAATATCGCCGTCGCCGGCTCGATCCTGATGGCCGGACGCAACAACGTGCACACCTGGTGGCTGGGCATCGTCGGTTGTGCGCTGTTCGCGCTGGTGTTCGAGCGGTCGCACCTGTATGCGGACATGGTCCTGCAGTTCTTTTTCATCGCCGTCAGCGTGCTGGGCTGGTGGCAGTGGCTGCGGGGCGACCATGGCGCGCCGCTGCCGATCAGCCGCATGCCTCCGCGGTCCTGGATCTGGCTGGTACCGCTGGCGGTGCTGGCCACCTCCGGCTATGGCTGGATGCTGACGCGGTTGACCAACGCCTACGCGCCCTACGTCGATTCGGCGGTGCTGGTGCTGAGCATGATCGCGCAGCTGCTGATGATGCGGCGCAAGCTGGAATCGTGGTGGCTGTGGCTGCTGGTGAACAGCATCGCGGTGCCGCTGTACTACAGCCGCGGGCTGCACCTGACCTCGATCCTCTATGTCGGTTTCTGGATCAATGCCCTGGTGGCGCTGCGCCATTGGCGGCATCTGATGCGCGACGAAGCAGGGGCGAAGGCGGCCGATGCGGTCGCCTGAGCAGGCACCGGACGAGTACGCCTGCCTGGGATGAACCCCGCGGCCCGTCGCCGGCACGATAGCGGCGCCTGCATGCCTCGCATGTAGAGCGGGGCAACGCCCCGCTGGGAGCATCACCGGTCAAGCCCCGCCGGGCGCTGCCCAGTGGTGTTAGACAGCCATGAAAAACCCCGCTTTCGCGGGGTTTTTCACTTGTCGCATGGGCGTCCGGAATCAGTCGCCGAGGGTGAGCAGCGATGCATTGCCGCCGGCCGCGGTGGTGTTCACCGTCACCGTCTTTTCGGTGGCGAAGCGCAGCAGGTAGTGCGGGCCGCCGGCCTTCGGGCCGGTGCCGGACAGGCCCTGGCCGCCGAAGGGCTGCACGCCGACCACGGCGCCGATCTGGTTGCGGTTGACGTAGACGTTGCCGACATTGACGCGCGAGGCGATGCGGTCGACGGTTTCGTCGATGCGCGAATGCACGCCCAGGGTCAGCCCGTAACCGGTGGCGTTGATCTGGTCGATCACCGCATCCAGCTGATCGGCCTTCCAGCGGATCAGGTGCAGCACCGGCCCGAAGATTTCCTTGTGCAGCTGGCCCAGGTCCTTCAGCTCATAGGCGCGCGGCGCGAAGAAGGTACCGTGCGCGGCTTCGTCGGACAGCGGCGCGGTGGCGATCAGGCGCGCTTCGGCGTCCATGCGCGTGGCGTGGTCGGTGAGGATCTTCAACGCATCGGCGTCGATCACCGGGCCCACGTCGGTGGACAGTTCGCCCGGGTTGCCGACCTTCAACTCGGCCATCGCGCCGGACAGCATGGCCATCACCTTGTCGGCAATGTCGTCCTGCACCAACAGCACGCGCGCGGCCGAGCAGCGCTGGCCGGCGGAGGTGAAGGCCGAGCCGATCGCGTCCTTGACCAGCTGTTCCGGCAGCGCCGAGGAGTCGGCGATGAAGGCATTCTGTCCGCCGGTTTCGGCGATCAGCACGCCGATGGCGGCATCGCGCGCGGCCATCGCGCGGTTGATGGCGCGGGCGGTTTCGGTGGAGCCGGTGAAGGCCACGCCGGCCACGCGCGCATCGGCGGTGAGCGCGGCGCCGACGGTGGCGCCGTCGCCCGGCAGGAACTGCAGCACCTCGGCCGGCACGCCGGCGTCGTGCAGCAGTTTCACCGCGTAGTAGCCGACCAGGTTGGTCTGCTCGGCCGGCTTGGCGATGACGCTGTTGCCGGCGGCCAGCGCGGCGCTGACCTGGCCCAGGAAGATCGCCAGCGGGAAGTTCCACGGGCTGATGCAGACGAATACGCCGCGGCCATGCAGCTGCAGTTCGTTGCTCTCGCCGGTCGGGCTCGGCAGCTTCTCGCCTGCGCCGAACTGCTCGCGCGCCTGCTTGGCGTAGTAGCGCAGGAAGTCCACCGCCTCGCGCACTTCGGCGACGCTGTCCGGCAGGCTCTTGCCGGCTTCCTTCACGCACAGCGCCATGAACTCGGCGATGCGCGCTTCCAGCTGGTCGGCGGCGTGTTCGAGGATGGCGGCGCGGCTGGCGGCCGGGGTGCGGTTCCAGTCCGGCTGCGCGGCCACGGCATTGGCCAGCGCCTTCTGCACGGTGGCGCTGTCGGCGGCCTGCCAGTGGCCGACCACCTCGCGGCTGTCGGCCGGGTTGGTCACAGCCAGGCTGGCGCCTGTGGTGTTGGCGCCGGGCACCAGCGGGGCGGCCTGCCAGGGTTTGATCGCGGCGTTGAGCTGCTCGGCGAGGGCGCGCAGTGCGTTGTCGTTGGCGAGGTTGATGCCCATGGAGTTGTTCCTGTCATGGTTCTGGCTGCGCAGCAAATCGACCGGCAGCGGGATCTTGGGATGCGGAATGGAGGCGAACGAGGACACGGCTTCCACCGGGTCGCGGATCAGGTCGTCGATGGACACGTCCTCGTCGGTGATGCGGTTGACGAAGCTGGAGTTGGCGCCGTTCTCGAGCAGGCGGCGCACCAGGTAGGGCAGCAGGTCTTCGTGCGAACCGACCGGCGCGTACACGCGGCACGGCACGTCCAGGCGGTCGGCCGGGATCACTTCGGCATACAGGTCGTCGCCCATGCCATGCAGCTTCTGGTGCTCGTAGGTGCGGCCCTGCGCGATCTGCTTCACCGCCGCGATGGTGGCCGCGTTGTGCGTGGCGAACATCGGATACAGCACGTCGCCGTGGCCGAACAGGCGCTTGGCGCACGCCAGGTACGACACGTCGGTGTTCTGCTTGCGGGTGAACACCGGGTAGCCGGGCAGGCCGTCGATCTGCGCGCGCTTGATCTCCGCGTCCCAGTACGCGCCCTTGACCAGGCGCACCTGCAGCCGGTGGCCGATGCGGCGGGCCAGGTCGGCGAGATAGTCGATCGTGTACGGGGTACGCTTCTGGTAGGCCTGCACCACGATGCCGAAGCCTTCCCAGCCTTTGAGCGAGGGATCGCTGACCACGCGCTCGATGATGTCCAGCGACAGTTCCAGGCGGTCGGTTTCTTCGGCATCCACGGTGCAGCCGATGCCGTAGGACTTGGCCAGCTGCGCCAGTTCCAGAACGCCGGGCACCAGGTCGTTGAGCACGCGTTCGCGCTTGGCGTGCTCGTAGCGCGGATACAGCGCCGAGAGCTTGATCGAGATGCCGTGCGAACGGGTCACGTCGCCATCGGCCTTGCCGCCGCGGGCGAGGTTGTCCTTGCCGATGGCGTGGATCGCGCGCTTGTAGTCTTCCAGGTAGCGCAGCGCGTCCTTCATGGTCAGCGCGCCTTCGCCGAGCATGTCGAAAGAATAGCGGTAGTTGGCGTTGTCGCCCTTGTGCGAGCGTGCCAGCGCTTCGCCGATGGTGCGGCCCATGACGAACTGGTGGCCCATGATCTTCATCGCCTGGCGCACGGCCAGGCGGATCACCGGCTCGCCGACGCGGCCGATCAGGCGCTTGAAAGCGCCATGCACGTCGCGCTTGGTGTCGTCGGCCAGGTCGACCAGATGTCCGGTCAGCATCAGGCCCCAGGTCGAGGCGTTGACCAGCACCGAGTCGGACTGGCCCATGTGGCGCTTCCAGTCGGCCTCGCCGAGCTTGTCGCGGATCAGCTTGTCGGCTGTCTCCTGGTCGGGGATGCGCAGCAGCGCTTCGGCCACGCACATCAGCAGCACGCCTTCCTCGCTGCCGAGGTCGTACTGGCGCATGAAGGCCTCGATCGCGCCCTGGTCCTTGGCGCGGGCGCGCACCCGGCGCACCAGGTCGGCGGCGGTGGCCTGGACCTGGGCCTGCTCGGCGGCGGGCAGGCGGGCCTGGTCAAGCAGTTCGCGGACGTGGCTGGCCTCATCCTTCAGCCAGGCGTCGGTGATGGCCTGGCGCAGCGCGGCCGGTGCCGGTGGCAGTTCGGGCGAGAGCAGCGGCTGGGCCGCGGCGGCGTGGTTGGACGGCGTTGCATTCATGGGCATGACCACATGGGGACACGTTGGGATTCGGCCATTTTAATCATTGGAGACGGATTTCCTAGTCCTCCCTGCAACCACTTTTTGGTTGCAGAACCATTGGTACGCAGGCGATACGGCAAAAAATTCCGCGCGCATATCATTTGTGCCGAATCCGGCAAATTATCCGCCGATGTCTATTCGGTCCGGGGGCTGGCCCGATGTGCAGTGCAACAATCACGACATTGATGAATGAGAGCTTGCCGGGGTGATTGGGCGGGGCTACCATCGAAGCCGTTTTCCGCGGTACGGACGCGGTTGCGACATGATCGAGATGCTTCGGCTGGTTTCCGACGGCTCACGTGCGCAGCTGGTGCTGCATCCCCCACGGGCGCTCAGCGCCCGGCAGTTCGTCCTTTTGTTCGCCGCGTTGGCAGGGTTGATGTTGTTCTCGGCAGGCCTGGGCTGGCTGTCTGGAAACGTTTTCGCCCCGGCCTTCGCGTTATTGCATTGCTTCCTGGTGGGAGCTGCCCTGCGCGCGTCATGGCGCAGCGGCGAACGCCGGGAAGAGATCCGGGTTGGACCGGACTGCGTGGAAGTGATTCCCGTGGCCGGATGTCCGCCGGTTTTCCGGGCTCACCCCTACTGGGTGCGCCTGGTGATCGAGGACGAACGGGTCGTGCTGGTCTCCAGCGGGAAGCGGGTCGAAGTGGGGAGTCTCCTCGCACCTGCCGAACGAAGGGAGCTGGCGGCGACGCTGGAAGGCTTGCTCGCGGCCAACGAAGGCCGCAACCGATGACGTCAAGGGTCTAGGCAATGAAGCAAAGCAACAGGTGGGGAATGTGGTTCAGGCAGGGACTCGGGCTGGCGGCGATGGCGCTGGCGGCACCGATGGCATGGGCCCAGGCGGGCGATCCAAAACCCTGGCAGCTCAACATGGGCAAGGGCGTCACCCATACCGCGCGCATGGCGTGGGAAGCGCACATGGTGGCGCTGTGGGTGTGTACCGTCATCGGCGTGATCGTGTTCGTCGCGATGGGCTATGCGATCTTCAAGTTCCGCAGGTCCAAGGGCGCGGTGGCGGCGCAGTTCTCGCACAACACCAAGGCCGAGATCATCTGGACCGTCATCCCGATCATCATCCTGGTGGTGATGGCATGGCCGGCCACGGCCAAGCTGATTTCCATGTACGACACCCGCGACTCCGAGATGACGGTGAAGATCACCGGTTATCAGTGGATGTGGAAGTACGAGTACCTGGGCGAGAACGTCGAGTTCACCAGCCGCCTGGACCGCAAGTCCGACGAGGTGCGGCAGAGCGGCGTGGTGCCGAACATGGCGTCCGACCCGCATTACCTGCTGGACGTGGACAACCCGCTGGTGCTGCCGGTGGATACCAAGGTCCGCTTCGTTATCACGTCCGACGACGTGGTCCATGCCTGGTGGGTGCCGGCGCTGGGCTGGAAGCAGGACGCGGTGCCGGGCTTCATCAACGAGCGCTGGACCAACATCGAGCAGGAAGGCGTGTACCGCGGTCAGTGCGCCGAACTGTGCGGCAAGGACCATGGCTTCATGCCGATCGTGGTCAAGGCCGTGTCCAAGGAAGAATTCAAGACGTGGCTGGCCTCGCGCAAGCCCGCTCCGGCGCCGGCGGCCGAACCCGCTCCTGCCGCCGCGCCCGCCACCGACGCCCCGCAGCCGGAGGCCGCGCCCGCCGCGGAACCGGCGCCTGCGGCGGCTGGCGCCTGATACCGCTGCGGGGGGGGGGCGGGGGGGGCGGGGGGCGGGGGGGGGGGGAGGGGGGGG
>NZ_JASCOS010000165.1:0-5832 GCF_029959705.1 Stenotrophomonas sp. PS02297
GCGCTGGAGCGCGGCGACACCGATGGCTGGCAGCAGGCGCTGCAGCGCGTGGACGGCTGGCTGCTGCGGCTGTGGCCGGATTCGCCGCGACGGCGCAGCCAGCGCCATGCGCTGGCGGAACTGCGCAAGGTCGACCTGCGCATCGCGCTGCCGGAACTGGGCAGTACCCTGCAGCAACTGCGCGGCATGCGCGACGGCAAGGTGGCGCCATGAAGGCATTCCGTTCGCTGGTGATCGTCCTGCTGGTGGCCGCCATCGGCATCCTCGGCGCGCAGTGGCTGGGGCAGGAGTCGGTACGCGACATCGGCGAGGTGATCGTGCGCGCCGGCGGCAACGACTACATCGCCACCCTGCCGCAGGCGCTTCTGGCCTTGCTGATCGCCGGTCTGCTGCTGTGGCTGCTGTGGACCCTGCTCAGCGCACCGTTCCGCACCTGGGCGCGCTACCGGCGCCGGCAAGGGCGCGCACGGCTGATCGACGGCCTGCAGGCCCTGGACGGCGGGCAGTGGCAGCGCGCGGAAAAGCTGCTGGCCAGCGCCGCCAGCGAAAAAGAAGTGCGCCCGATCGCGCTGGTCGCGGCGATGCGCGCGGCCGAAGCGCGTGGCGACGCCGCCGGCGCCGGCCAGCACCTGCAGCAGCTGGGCGCGCTGGACGCCACCCTCCACGCCCTGCACAGCGCCGAACGCTGGCTGCAGCTGGACAAGCCGCAACAGGCCATCGACGCCCTGGACCCGCCGGCCATCCAGCCGCTGCCGCCGCGCGGACTATGGCTGCGCACCGACGCGCTGGCCCGCGCCGGCCGCGCCGAGGAGGCCTATGGCCAGCTCGGCGCGCTGCGCCAGCAGCAGGCGGTACCGGCCGACACCCTGGCCGCGCTGGAAACCCGGCTCGCCCTGCAGATGCTCGACGAGGCCGCCGACGTGAACACCCTGGCCGCGCGTTGGGAGGTCCTGCCCAGGGCGCTGCGCGGCACGCCGGTCGCGGTGACGCGCTACGCCTGCCGTGCGGTGGCGTTGAACTGGAACGACGTCGCCCTGCGCAGCATCGAACAGGCGCTGGACAGCCACTGGGACGAAGCCCTGATCGCGCTCTACGGCGAACTGCCTGTGGACAAGCTCGACTCGCGCCGCGCCAGCGCACAGCGCTGGCTGCAGTCGCATCCGTCCAGCCCGGCGCTGCTGCTGACCCTGGGGCGCCTGGCGCGTGGCCAGGGCCAGTGGACGCAGGCCGAGGAATTCCTGCATCGCGCCATCGCCCAGGGCGCCGGCAGCGACGCCTGGGAGGAACTGGGCGAAGGCTTCGCCGCCGCCGGCGAGGACGCACTGGCCCGTCAATGCCTGCTCAACGCGTTGCACCACCGCCGCGGCCACGCCACCCGGTCGTTGCAACGCCGCGACCTGCGCCAGCAGATCCAGGACCAGGCCGTGGCCGAGGAGCGCGACGCACACGGTTTCCCGCGGCTGCCCGGTTGAACACCCCTCGCGCGAGGACGCCCATGAAGAAGCTGGCCGCACTCGCCCTGTTGGTCCTGTGCATCCCGCCCGCGCTGGCACAAAGCCGCTACATGCAGGCGCGCGCGCTGGCATTTGATGTCCTGGGCCATCAATACGAAAACACCCGCACTTCCGGCAATGTCTGCGCATTGGGGCTGCCGACCGATGCGCAACGCAATGCCATAAGCACCGCACTGGCAAGCGTCGAACCACCCTTGCCCGAGTCGCCCGATCCGAAGTTTGTTGCAGCCTTTGTCAACCCGGCCCTGCTGACCGAACGCAGGTGGCTCGATCCACTGATCCTGGCGACCTTCGCCGACGACGTGGCCATGCTCGAACGCATGGAAGCCGCCGGCCATCCCCTGCAGGAACACGCGGGCGGCCTGCTGCAGGATGCGGTCCATTCCGGCTCGCGGCAGGTGTTTGATTACCTGCTCGCACGCGGCGCGGCACTGGATACGACCAATGAGTCCGGCGCTACCGCACTGATCGTCGCTGCGGCCAACAACCGGCTCGACATGGCCCGCGTACTGCTCCAGGCCGGCGCATCGCCGAACCTGGCGACCGACAGCGGCACCACGGCGCTGCGCTATGCCGTCGGCTGCCGCAACCAGCCGATGGTGGACCTGCTGCTGGCGGCCGGCGCCGCACCGGACGAGACCATCCGCCAGTCCGCGATCAAGCGGAACATGCGGCTGGATGCCGCCAGCGGGCATTGACGCCGGTTCATCCGAAGGAAGCAGGTGCAGGCCGGCGGGATTCGACCCGTCACGCCGGCCCTGCGTGAGCCGCCACCGGCCCGTTCCCCAGGCCGGCAGCCGTCGCCTGCGCTCAACGCTCGATGATCGCCACCACGCCCATGCCGCCGGCGGTGCAGATCGACACCAGCGCGCGGCCGCCGCCGCGTTCGGCCAGTTCCTTGGACACGGTGGCGACGATGCGCGCGCCGGTGGCGGCGAACGGGTGGCCGGTGGCCAGCGACGAACCCAGCGGATTGATCTTCTCCGGGTCGATGCGGCCCAGCGGCGCGTCCAGGCCCAGGCGGTTGCGGCAGTAGTCCTCGCTCTCCCAGGCGCGCAGCGTGCACAGCACCTGCGCGGCGAAGGCCTCGTGGATTTCGTAGATGTCGAAGTCCTGCAGGGTCAAGCCGTTGCGCCGGAGCATCTCCGGCACGGCGATGGTCGGCGCCATCAGCAGGCCTTCGCCGTGCACGAAGTCCACCGCCGCCACCTGCGCGTCGCGCAGGTAGGCCAGCGGTTCGTGGCCGTGGGCGCGCGCCCATTCCTCGCTGGCCAGCAGCACCGCGGCGGCGCCGTCGCTCAGCGGCGTGGAGTTGGCGGCGGTGAGCGTGCCGCGGCCGGAGGTCTTGTCGAACGCCGGCTTCAACGTGGCCAGCTTCTCCAGCGAGGTGTCCGGGCGCAGGATGTTGTCGCGCTCGACGCCGCGGAACGGCGCGATCAGGTCGCCGAAGAAGCCGCGCTCATAGGCGGCGGCCAGCTTGCGGTGCGAGGACACCGCCCATTCGTCCTGCGAATCGCGCGAGATGTTCCACTCCTTGGCCATGTCCTCGCAGTGGTCGCCCATGCTCTTGCCGGTGCGCGGCTCGGCCACGCCGGGGAACTCGGGCTTGAGCTCGGACAGGCGGAAGCCGGACAGCAGCGCCTTGGTCTTGTCGCCGGTGCTCTTGGCGCGGTTGGCGGCCAGCAGGCGCCCGCGCAGCTTCTTGCCGTAGACGATCGGCACGTCGGAGGTGGTGTCCGAACCGCCGCCGATGCCCGAGTCGATCTGGCCCAGGGCGATCTTGTTGGCCACGGTGATGATGCTGTCCAGCGAGGTGCCGCAGGCGCGCTGCAGGGTGATGCCCGGGGTCAGCGGCGACAGCCCGGAGGACAGCGCGGCCTCGCGGCCGAGGTTCCAGTCGCTGGGGTGCTTGATCACCGCGCCCATCGCCACTTCGCCCAGCTGCTGCCCATGCAGGCCGAAGCGTTCGACCAGCGCGCCGAGCGTGCGCACCGACATGCCGAGATTGCCGACATCCGCGTAGGCGGTGTTCTGGCGGCAGAACGGGATGCGGACACCACCGAGGATGGCGACGGGACGGGCGCTGGACATGCGGTTACCTGGGGCTGGTGGGGGGAGGCGACGCGGACCTGCCTGCGGCAGCAGGCATAATGGACATCGAGTGTAGCTTCGAGCCTGTGACGGGCCAACCGCGAACCATGAGCAATTCCAACCCCGACATGAACGCACTGGGCGTGATGGCGCTGGAACTGGCCGGCGGCCAGCAACCCGCGCGCGCCGCGCTGCCTTCCGATCAGGCCGGCGAACTGGCCACGCTGGTGGGCCGCGACCTGGCCAGGCTGGTGCCACAGGCCAGCGGGCTGGACCTGGTGCTGGCCGCGGCGCATTTCGACCCGGCCGAGGTGCTGCGCCCTGGCTGGCCGGTCCACCGGCGCCTGGAAGAGCTGCAGATGCGCGCGCCCGGCCGCAACCAGGGGCCACGCCTGCTCGCCTTCGGTGCCGATGCGTCCGGCGAAGTGCCGCTGCCCCTGCAGGCCGACCCCGCGCTCACCGGCGGCGGCCTGCGCGTCCTGCCGTTCGTGCTGACCGGCAGCGATGGCACGCTGCTGGCCGAGACCCGCGATGCGCTGGAAGAGGTACTGCTGGCCAACGGCATGGCCCAGGCCGATACCGCCCTGCTGGCGCAGAACGCCTTCGGCGCGCAGGTCGAGCACGCGCGTTATTTCACCGTCAACGACCTGGCCGCGATGATGGCCATGCAGTACGACAACCAGGGCCTGGCCGGACTGTGGCCGCTGCTGGAGACGGCGATGTTCTCGCCCGAGCGCGAGCAGTGGCTGGACGTCGCGCCCGAACCGCTGCTGCGCTATGCCGGCAGCGAGGTGCGCATGGCGCTGTTCGATCCCGCCGGCTGGTGCGCGCACTACGCCCAGGACAAAAACGACTGCGACCGCCTGCAGCGCATCTACGAGCAGTACCTGATGCGCCAGCGGCAGATGGCCGCGGTGCTCGAGGCCCACGGCCTGGACGTGCTGTACGTGCACGTCGAAGCCGGCCAGGACGCGCGCGTGGTGATGGCGCGCTGACGATCGGGCAACCACGGGCCAGCCAAGCATGAATGGACAGACGCCGGCCTCCGCCGGCGTTTTCTTTTCCCTGCCGCCCACTGTTCCGATGCGACGGCGCCATGCTTGCAGCGGTCTTCCCGCAGGGCGACGATGCCGGCCAGGCTGCGGGGATCATCCGCTCTATCCTGTACGGGGCCCGCTCACACAACATTGGAGATGGACGGTGAAGACCATCGCTATCGCCTTATTGGTGTGCGGCCTGCCGCTTCCCGCTTTCGCACTTGCCCCTGAGCAAGTCCAGTTCACCGGCTCAGTGCAGTACGACGACGGTGTGCCGGTGGATTTCGACCTTCGCCTTCCGGCCCGCCAGGCAATGACACTCCAGCTGGCCGATGGCGCCGCACTGGAACTCGTGACGCCAGGCAATGCCGCCAGCCCGCATGGGACGCTGGTCCGCCTGGTATCACGCGATGGCCGCGTGCTGCATACCGCGACCGTTCCCGCCCCGGGCCTGGCAAGCCAATCGTTCGCCTACCGCATCTGCAACGGGCAAGTCACGTATGTGAGCCCGGCCCCAGCGAGCCCCGCCGGCTGCGGGACCTAGCCCGGGCCCCATCATCCGCCCGCATTCAAGCGCCTGCGGGGAAACGCCTGATCGAAAACGCCGGCAATGCCGGCGTTTTCACTTCCGCAACGGAAACCTCACTCGGCCTTGGTGATCACCGCGCAGGCCAGCCGCGCGCCGGCATTACCGGTCGGCTGGCTGTGATAGTCGTCCGGATCGGCATGCACGATCAGGCCGCGGCCGATGATGTCGAAACCATCGCCCTTGCCGGCATTGACGTTGCTCGACACCGGGCCGTCGACATGGGCGTTGCCCTGCGCGTCGGCGACGATGTTGGGCATGTCGCCGCCATGGTGCACGGCCGCGTCGATGCTGCCGTGCTCGGCGTTGCCCGGGTTGAAGTGGCCGCCGGCGCTGGTGCCGTCCGGCGCGCTGCAGTCGCCCTTCTCATGGATGTGGAAACCATGCTCGCTGCCCGGCTTGAGCCCGCTGATGTCGCCGCTGGCATGCAGCCTGCCGTCCACCAGGGTGAAGCGGATGCTGCCCTTGACGGTGCTGTCCCTGGTCGGCTGCAGGTCGGCGGTGGCCACGGCTGCTGCGCTGGCCGCCGCAGGCTCCATGGCCGGCGGCGCGGCGGGATCGACGGCCGGGGCCGGCGCGCTGGCGGCGTCGGCGGGGGCGGCAG
>NZ_JASCOS010000166.1:0-5770 GCF_029959705.1 Stenotrophomonas sp. PS02297
CTCCTGCAGGCTTCCACCTCAAGGCAATGGCCGCGGGATGCAGGCCCCGCGGCCAGGTGCGTCAGTCGAGGTACTCGACGCTGACGATTTCGTACTCGCGCTGGCCGGCCGGCGCGGCGATGGCGACGCTGTCGCCCTCGTTCTTGCCGATCAGCGCCCGCGCCACCGGCGAGGAAATGGCGATCAGGCCCAGCTTGATGTCCGCTTCCAGGTCGCCGACGATCTGGTAGCGCTTTTCCTCGTCGCTCTCCACGTCGGCCAGCGTCACCGTCGCCCCGAACACCACGCGGCTGCCGGCGTTGAGCTTGCTGATGTCGATGATCTCGGCATGCGACAGCTCGCCTTCCAGCTGCTTGATGCGCCCTTCGATGAAGCCCTGCTCCTCGCGCGCGGCGTGGTACTCGGCGTTCTCCTTGAGGTCGCCGTGCTCGCGCGCCTCGGCGATCGCGGCGATCACCTTCGGGCGCTTCTCCGACTTCAGGTGGTCCAGTTCCTCGCGCAGGCGCTGCGCGCCCTTCAGGGTGATGGGGGCTCTCATGCGTTCAACTCCTTGTGCAGTTCCTGCAGCGACCAGACCGGGCCGGTGCCGCGGAATTCCAGCGATTGCACCAGCGCCTTGGCGCCGGCCACCGTGGTCGAATAGGTGACGCGCTGCTGCAGCGCCTCGCGGCGGATCGAGAACGAGTCATTGATCGCGGCACGGCCTTCGGTCGTGTTGACGATGTAGACGATCTCGCCGTTCTTGATGCTGTCCACGATGTGCGGGCGCCCTTCGACCACCTTGTTGACCACTTCGCAGGCGATGCCCTGCTGCTGCAGCCACGCGGCGGTGCCGCGGGTGGCGACCACCGAGTAGCCGCGCTCGACCAGGCCCTGCACCGCCGGCAGCACGCGCGGCTTGTCGGCGTCGCGCACCGAGATGAAGGCCTTGCCCGGCGGCGGGGTCTTGATGCCGCCGGCTTCCTGCGCGCGCGCGAAGGCGGCGCTGAAGCTGCGGCCCACGCCCATCACCTCGCCGGTGGAGCGCATCTCCGGCCCGAGGATCGGGTCCACGCCCTGGAACTTGGCGAACGGGAAGATGGCTTCCTTCACCGAGTAGTAGTCCGGCACGATCTCCGTCGTCGCGCCCTGCTCGGCCAGGCTCATGCCGGCCATGCAGCGGGCGGCGATCTTGGCCAGCGGCATGCCGGTGGCCTTGGACACGAACGGCACGGTGCGCGAGGCGCGCGGGTTCACTTCCAGCAGGAACACCACGTCGTTGCCGTCGGCATCGGTCTGGATCGCGAACTGCGTGTTCATCAGGCCGACGACCTTCAACGCCTTGGCCAGTTCGGTGACCTGGCGGCGCAGTTCGGCCTGGGTTTCAGCCGACAGCGAGTAAGGCGGCAGCGAGCAGGACGAGTCGCCGGAGTGCACGCCGGCTTCCTCGATGTGCTCCATCACGCCGCCGATCAGGACGTTGCCTTCGCGATCGCAGATGATGTCCACGTCGGCCTCGACGGCGGCGTCCAGGAAGTGGTCCAGCAGCACCGGCGAGTCGTTGGAGACCTTGACTGCGTCGCGCATGTATCGGGCCAGGTCGGACTCGCCATAGACGATTTCCATCGCGCGGCCGCCCAGCACGTAGCTCGGGCGCACCACCAGCGGATAGCCGATCTCGCGCGCCAGCGCCTGCGCCTCGTCGGCGGTGCGCGCGGTGCGGTTCGGCGGCTGCTTCAGGCCCAGCTCGTTGACCAGCTTCTGGAAGCGCTCGCGGTCCTCGGCCAGGTCGATGGAGTCCGGCGAGGTGCCGATCACCGGCACGCCGTTGGCTTCCAGCGCACGCGCCAGCTTCAGCGGGGTCTGCCCGCCGTACTGCACGATCACGCCCTTGGGCTGCTCCAGCTCGACGATCTCCAGCACGTCTTCCAGCGTCAGCGGCTCGAAGTACAGGCGGTCGGAGGTGTCGTAGTCGGTGGAGACGGTCTCCGGGTTGCAGTTGACCATGATGGTTTCATAGCCGTCCTCGCGCAGGGCGAGCGCGGCATGCACGCAGCAGTAGTCGAACTCGATGCCCTGGCCGATGCGGTTGGGGCCGCCGCCGAGGATCATGATCTTGTCGCGGCTGCTCGGGTTGGCCTCGCACTCGTCCTCGTAGGTCGAGTACAGGTAGGCGGTGCTGGTGGCGAACTCGGCGGCGCAGGAATCCACGCGCTTGTACACCGGGCGCACCTTGTGCGCGCGGCGCAGCGCACGGATCGCCGCCTCGTTGGTGCCGGTCAGCTGGGCCAGGCGCGCGTCGGAGAAACCCGCGCGCTTGAGCGTGCGCAGGCGCTTGCCGTCCAGCGCGTCGATGCCTTCGGCGTGCACCTGCTTCTCGTCGGCGATGATGTCCTCGATCTGGTCCAGGAACCACGGGTCGATGTAGGACAGGGCATACACGTCGTCGACGTTCATGCCGGCGCGGAAGGCGTCGCCCACGTAGAACAGGCGCTCCGGGCCGGGCGCCTTCAGCTCGCGTTTGAGCGTGGCGATGTCGTCCTCGCTGCCCAGGTCCAGGCCGGTCGGATCCAGCCCGATCTTGCCGGTTTCCAGGCCGCGCAGCGCCTTCTGCAGCGATTCCTTGAAGGTGCGGCCCATCGCCATCACCTCGCCCACCGACTTCATCTGGGTGGTCAGGCGCGCGTCGGCGGCCGGGAACTTCTCGAAAGCGAAGCGCGGAATCTTGGTGACGACGTAGTCGATGGACGGCTCGAACGAGGCCGGGGTCAGGCCGCCGGTGATCTCGTTCTTCAGTTCGTCCAGGGTATAGCCCACGGCCAGCTTGGCGGCGACCTTGGCGATCGGGAAGCCGGTGGCCTTGGAGGCCAGCGCCGAGGAACGCGACACGCGCGGGTTCATCTCGATCACCACCACGCGGCCGGTGGTCGGGCTGATGCCGAACTGCACGTTGGAGCCGCCGGTGTCCACGCCGATCTTGCGCAGAACGGCGATGGAGGCATCGCGCAGGCGCTGGTATTCCTTGTCGGTCAGGGTCTGCGCCGGCGCCACGGTGATCGAGTCGCCGGTGTGCACGCCCATCGGGTCCAGGTTCTCGATCGAGCAGACGATGATGCAGTTGTCCGCGGTATCGCGGACCACTTCCATCTCGAACTCCTTCCAGCCCAGCACCGATTCTTCCACCAGCACTTCGGTGGTCGGCGACAGTTCCAGGCCGCGGTTGACGATCTCGACCAGTTCCTCGCGGTTGTAGGCGATGCCGCCGCCGCTGCCGCCCAGGGTGAAGGACGGGCGGATGATGGTCGGGTAGCCGACCCGGGTCTGGATCTCCAGCGCCTCTTCCAGCGTGTGGGCGACGGCGGCCTTCGGGCACTCCAGCCCGATCTCGCCCATCGCCACGCGGAACAGCTCGCGGTCCTCGGCCATGCGGATGGCGTCGCGCTTGGCGCCGATCAGCTCGACGTTGTACTTCTCCAGCACGCCGTGGTCGGCCAGGTCCAGCGCGCAGTTCAGCGCGGTCTGTCCGCCCATGGTCGGCAGCAGCGCGTCCGGGCGCTCCTTGTCGATGATCTTCTCGACCGTCTGCCAGTTGATCGGCTCGATGTAGACCGCGTCGGCCATTTCCGGATCGGTCATGATCGTGGCCGGGTTCGAGTTCACCAGCACCACGCGGTAGCCCTCGTCGCGCAGCGCCTTGCACGCCTGCGCGCCGGAGTAGTCGAACTCGCAGGCCTGGCCGATGACGATCGGGCCGGCGCCGATGATCAGGATGGTTTTTAGATCGGTGCGCTTTGGCATTGTCTTCTCTAAGTCAGTACAGCGTGTCTAGGGGGAGTGATCGCACGCTGTCGATCAGGAAATCTGTCCGGGGTCCAGCTCGATGCCGCACTCGCGCTGCAGGCTTTCGGCCAGGCGCTGGCCGATGTCTTCCGGCAGTACGTTGTCGTCGCCGAATCCGTCCATGAAACGCTGGAACGCGGAGGTGCCCATGAAGGCCGCGATCTCCGCCTTGCCGGCTTCGTCCAGGCCGGTCTCCATGGCCGGCCCGCCGGCCATCGCCGCGGCCGTGGCCTGGAAGGTGCGCGCCATCCCGACGCCGGCCTCGGTGGCCATGAAGCGTTTCCAGTCGGCGATGAGCCGGTCGCCGTCGGCGCCCATGCTGTCCACCACCGACTGCTGGAACTGCGCGGTCATCAGCGCGGACACCTGCGCCGACGCGCAGGCCTTGCCCGCGCCGTCCAGCGCCTGCAGGTCCGGGACCTGCGCGATGAGCCCGCCGGTGGCATCGCCGGCCAGGCCGTCCATGCCCAGTTGCCGCATGATCCCGCCGATTTCGGCCGGGTCGGCCGGCGCCGCCGAGGCGCCGGTGGCGAGCAGCAACCCCGCCAGCAGCACGCCTGCGCGCATCAGGCCCGGGCCTCGCTCATCATCGTGATGAAGCGGTCGAACAGCGGCGCGACGTCTTGCGGACCGGGCGAGGCTTCCGGGTGGCCCTGGAAAGAGAACGCCGGCGCGTCGGTGCGCTCCACGCCCTGGACGGTCTGGTCGAACAGCGAGCGCTGGGTGACCCGCAGGTTGGGCGGCAGCGTGCTTTCGTCGATGGCGAAGCCATGGTTCTGCGAGGTGATCATCACCCGGCCGCTGTCGATGTCCTGCACCGGGTGGTTGGCGCCGTGGTGGCCGTGGCCCATCTTCATGGTGCTCGCGCCCGAGGCCAGGCCGAGCAGCTGGTGGCCCAGGCAGATGCCGAAGGTGGGGAGCTTTCTGTCCACGAATTCCCGGATCGCGGCGATGGCGTAGTCGCACGGCTCCGGGTCGCCGGGGCCGTTGGACAGGAACACGCCGTCGGGATTCATCGCCAGCACGTCCGCCGCCGGGGTCTGCGCCGGCACCACGGTGAGATCGCAGCCGCGCTCGGCGAGCATGCGCAGGATGTTGGCCTTCACCCCGAAGTCGTAGGCGACGACCTTGAATTTCGCCTCGGCCTGGACGAACTGGCCCTTGTCCAGGTCCAGCTGGCCCTGGGTCCACGGATAGGCCTTGCCGGTGCTGACCACCTTGGCCAGGTCCATGCCCTTCAGCCCCGGGAACTTGCGCGCCGCTTCCAGCGCCTTGTCCACGTCGATGTCCGGGCCGGCCATCAGCGCGCCGTTCTGGGCACCACGCTCGCGCAGGATGCGGGTCAGCTTGCGGGTGTCGATGCCGGCGATGGCGACCACGCCGCGCTGCTGCAGCCACTCCGGCAGCGACTGCTGGTTGCGCCAGCTGCTGGGGCGGCGCGGCACGTCGCGCACGATCAGGCCCGCGGCCCACACCTGCGCTGCCTCGTCGTCCTGCTCATTGGTGCCGGTGTTGCCGATGTGCGGGTACGTCAGGGTGATCATCTGCCTGGCGTAGGACGGATCGGTCAGCATTTCCTGGTAGCCGGTCATGGCGGTGTTGAACACCACCTCACCCACGGACAGGCCGGGCGCGCCTACGGATTCGCCCTCGAATACGGTGCCGTCTTCGAGCACGAGGATTGCGGCTTGGGTCACGGGAATCTCACTTTGGCTACCGAGGGGGCTCCGAAGCCACGCCTGCGCTCACGGCAAAAACCGGTTGCAAAAAAGCGCGGACGGCGGTGTGAAACCGGTCCGGCTGACGTGATTCGGCGAGCGGGAATTGTAATGGCATGGGCGCCATCGGCGCCAGCGCCGCGTAGGCCGCCGGCAACCCGCCCTGCCCTCCGGGCGGCGCCGGGTTCCCCCGCCCCCGCCCCCCCCCCGGCGCGCCCCCCAAAACGCCCCCG
>NZ_JASCOS010000167.1:0-5543 GCF_029959705.1 Stenotrophomonas sp. PS02297
CGCCCCCCCGCGCTACACGGGGGGGCCGCGCGGCGGCCCGGTCCCGCCGGCCACCGCCGGGCGGGGCTGGCGCGGTAATGCCGCAGCGGGGCGTTGCCCCGCTCTACAAGAGGATGGAGCGCTGCGGCCCTGTAGCGCCGGGCAGAGCCCGGCGGGGCTTGCGCGGTGATGCCGCACCGGGGGCGTTGTCCCGCTCTACAGGAGGATGGAACGCTGTGGCCCTGTAGCGCCGGGCAGCGCCCGGCGGGGCTGGCGCGGTAATGCCGCAGCGTAGCGTTGCGCCGCTCTACAGGTCGCCCAGGCGCGCCTGCAATGCGGCGATGGCGGCCAGCCCGGCGGTTTCGGTGCGCAGGATGCGCGGGCCCAGCTGCAGTCCCTGGAAGCCGGCGTCGGCCAGTTGCTGGCGGTCGCGCGGCGACCAGCCGCCTTCCGGACCGATGGCGATCACCACGCCGCCGGCTGGCGCGGGCGGCAGTGCGGACAGGCGGTGCTCGCCCTGCGGGTCCAGGGTCAGGCGCAGGCTGTGCGCGGGCAGCATCGCGGCCGCGGCGGCCAATGCCTGCGGCGGCGACAGCGCAGGAAGGCATGCGCGGCCCGACTGGCCGCAGGCCGAGCCGATCACGCTGCGCCAGTGCGCGATGCGCTTCTCCGCGCGCGCGGCGTCAAGCTTCACCTCGGTGCGTTCGGCGTTCACCGGCACGATGGCAGTCACGCCCAGTTCGGTGGCCTTCTGCAGGATCAGGTCCATCTTCTCGCCGCGGGCGATGCCCTGCAGCAGGGTGATGGCCAGCGGCGATTCGTTGTCCAGCGCCTGCGCGGCGTCGATGCGCACCTGCACCTCGCGTTTGCCCACCGCGACCAGCGTCGCGGTGTAATCGCTGCCATCGCCGTTGAACAGCACGCAGGCATCACCTTCGCGCAGGCGCATCACCCGCACCAGGTGATTGGCGGCTTCCTCCGGCAGCGGCAAGGTCTGCCCGATGCGCAGCGGCAGTTCGACAGGGCAGCGGGTCAGGCGCATGCGCGGCTTCCTCGAGGCGGGATCGACGTCGTGACGGCGGGGTCTGCTAGCATTTCGGGCTCATGGAAACGTATCTGCCAGTGCGCATTCTAGCGATCCGCCCTCCCTCCGCCCGGTGCCGGGCATGAGCCGGCGGCTTCCGGTCATCCACCGCGTGCGGGAAGAGGACATCGGTCCGTTCCACCAGGAACACCTGGACCTGGAGTTCTCCAACGGCGAGCGCCGCCATTTCCAGCGGCTGGTCAGCCGCGGACACGGCGCGGTGGTGGTGGTGCCGATGCTGGACGAGGAGACGGTGCTGCTGGTGCGCGAATACGCGGCCGGCCTGCACCGCTACGAGCTCGGACTGGTGAAAGGCCGCATCGATGACGGCGAGACGCCGGAGCAGGCGGCCGACCGCGAGCTCAAGGAGGAAGCCGGCTACGGTGCGCGCCGCATCGACGTGCTGCGCACCCTGACCCTGGCGCCGACCTACATGAGCCACCAGTCGTGGCTGGTGCTGGCGCGCGATCTCTACCCCGAACGCCTTGCCGGCGACGAACCCGAGGAGCTGGAAGTGGTGCCCTGGAAACTGGCCGACCTGGACGGTCTGATGCTGCGCGAGGATTTCTCCGAAGGCCGCTCGCTGGCCGCCCTGTTCATCGCCCGCGAATGGCTGGGGAAGACGCGATGAGCGCCCTGGACACGGCCGTTCGCGAAGCCGTCATCGCCATCGCCCAGCGGGCCGGTGCGGCGATCATGCAGGTCTATGCCGAAGGTTTCGACGTCGCGCACAAGGACGACCAGAGCCCGCTCACCAGCGCCGACCTGGCCGCGCACGAGGTGATCGTGCGCGGCCTGTCGCAGCTGACCCCGGACCTGCCGGTGCTGTCCGAGGAATCGGCGCAGCTGCCGTGGGAGACCCGGCGCCAATGGCAGGACTACTGGCTGGTCGATCCGCTCGACGGCACCCGCGAGTTCATCAAGCGCAATGGCGAATTCAGCGTCAACATCGCGCTGATCCGCGGCGGCGTGCCGGTGTTCGGCGTGGTGCAGGCGCCGGTGACCGGCATCGTCTGGCACGCCGCCCGTGGCGATGGCGCCTGGCGCCGCGAGGGCGGGCGCGAGGACGCGATCATCACCCGGCGGCCGCCGGCGCTGCCGCTGCGGGTGGCGGCCAGCCGTTCGCACCGCGATGCACGCACCGGTGAACTGCTCGCGCGCATGGGCGAGATCGAACTGGTCGCGCAGGGTTCCTCGCTGAAATTCTGCCGCATCGCCGAAGGCACGCTGGACGTGTACCCGCGCCTGGGCCCGACCAGCGAATGGGATACCGCCGCCGGGCAGTGCGTGCTGGAAGCGGCCGGTGGCGCGCTGCTGGCCGCCGACAGCGGCGAGCCGTTCCACTACAACCAGCGTCCACGCCTGCTCAATGGCGACTTCGTCGCGCTGGGCGATCCGGCGCTGCCGTGGCGCGACTGGGTGGCCGGGCTGTGAGCGGCACCGGCGGCATGGGCGAGCCGGGCGACATCGGCACCCTGCTGCGGATCATGGCGCGCCTGCGCGATCCGCAGGGCGGTTGCCCGTGGGACCTGGAGCAGGATTTCTCGACCATCGCGCCGTACACGATCGAGGAAGCCTACGAGGTCGCCGACGCGATCGACCGCAACGATCTGGCCGACCTGAAGGACGAACTCGGCGACCTGCTGCTGCAGGTGGTGTTCCATGCGCAGATGGCCAGCGAGCAGGGCGCGTTCGCCTTCGCCGACGTGGTCGCGGCGATCAGCGGCAAGATGCTGCGCCGGCATCCGCACGTTTTCGGCGATGCGCAGGCCGACGATGCGGGCGAGGTCGTCGCCAACTGGGAACAGATCAAGCAGCGCGAGCGCGCCGACGCGGGCGACACGGATGGCTCGGCGCTGGCCGGCATCGCCCGTGGGCTGCCCGAGTGGCAGCGCGCGTTGAAACTGCAGAAGCGCGCCGCGCGCACCGGCTTCGACTGGCCCGACGTCGCGCCGGTGCTGGACAAGCTGCGCGAGGAAGTCGACGAGGTGCAGGCCGAGTTCGAGACGGCCGCCTATCTGGAAAACCATGCGCGGCTGGAAGACGAGATCGGCGACCTGCTGTTCGTCTGCGCCAATCTGGCCCGCCATGCCAAGGTGGACCCCGGCAGCGCGCTGCGCCGGGCCAACCAGAAGTTCGAGCGCCGCTTCCGCGCCATGGAGGCCCTGGCCGCCGGGCGCGGGCAGGCGATGGCCGCGCTGGACCTGGACCAGCAGGAAGCGCTGTGGCGGGCGGTCAAGCGCGACGAGAAGGGCGCGCCGTGACCAGGACGCTGGCGCTGTTCCTGCTGACCGCGCTGGCCGAGATCGTCGGCTGCTACCTGCCCTGGCTGTGGCTGCGCCAGAACGGCAGCGCCTGGCTGCTGTTGCCGGCGGCGGCCAGCCTGGCCCTGTTCGCCTGGCTGCTGACCCTGCACCCGACCGCCAGCGGCCGCGTCTATGCCGCCTACGGCGGCGTCTATGTCTGCGTCGCGCTGCTGTGGCTGTGGCGGGTGGACGGCGTGGCGCCGACCCGCTGGGACCTGCTCGGCGCCGGTCTGTGCCTGCTGGGCATGGGCGTGATCATGGCCGGCCCGCGCGGCGGTACGGTCTAGGGCGCTATGCTGCGCGCATCGCCCGTCGAGGGATGCGCCATGGCCCGTTTCGGCAGCTTCCGCGAGTTCTATCCGTTCTATCTGCGCGAACACCGCAACCGCACCTGCCGCCGGCTGCATGTGCTCGGCAGCAGCGCCGCCCTGCTGTGCCTGCTGGCCGCCTTGATGACCGGGCGCTGGCAGTGGGCGCTGGCGGCACTGTTCTGCGGCTACGGATTCGCCTGGGTGGGGCACTTCTTCTTCGAGAAGAACCGTCCGGCCACATTCAGCCATCCGCTGTATTCCTTCGCCGGCGACTGGGTGATGTTCGCCGAGGTACTGCGCGGCCGGCTGCCGTTCTAGCCGCGGTGGGCTGGCTATACTCGGCCGGGAAAGACTACGGTTTTAACAAGGAGTGTACTGATGGGTAGCAGTGCCGCTTTTCTCGCGCTGGTGGTGCTCGTGGCCGGCGCCATCGTCCTGTTCAAGACGGTGCGCATGGTGCCGCAGGGCTATGAATGGACGGTGGAGCGCTTCGGCCGCTACACCCACACCATGTCGCCCGGCCTGCACTTCCTGATCCCGGTGGTCTACGGCGTCGGCCGCAAGGTCAACATGATGGAGCAGGTGCTGGACGTGCCCAGCCAGGATGTCATCACCAAGGACAACGCGGTGGTGCGCGTGGACGGGGTGGTGTTCTTCCAGGTGCTGGACGCGGCCAAGGCCGCCTACGAGGTCGCCAACCTGGAGGTGGCGATGATCGCGCTGGTGCAGACCAACATCCGCACCGTGATCGGCTCGATGGACCTGGACGAATCGCTGAGCCAGCGCGAGACCATCAACGCGCAGTTGCTGAGCGTGGTAGACCACGCGACCAATCCGTGGGGGATCAAGGTCAACCGCATCGAGATCCGCGACATCCAGCCGCCGCGCGACCTGGTCGATTCGATGGCGCGGCAGATGAAGGCCGAGCGCGAGAAGCGCGCGCAGATCCTCGAGGCCGAGGGCTCGCGCCAGTCGGAAATCCTGCGCGCCGAAGGCGAGAAGCAGGCCACGGTGCTGGAAGCGGAGGGTCGCAAGGAAGCCGCGTTCCGCGACGCCGAGGCGCGCGAGCGCCTGGCCGAGGCCGAGGCCAAGGCGACGGCCATGGTGTCCGAGGCCATCGCCCAGGGCGACGTGCAGGCGATCAACTACTTCGTCGCGCAGAAGTACGTGGAAGCCTTCCGCGAACTTGCAAGCTCGCCCAACCAGAAGCTGGTGCTGATGCCGATGGAAGCCAGCGGCGTGATCGGCTCCATCGCCGGCGTCGCCGAACTGGCCCGTGAGGCGTTCGCCAAGCAGGAAGAGCGCAAGGCAGCGCCGTCGCGCGGCAACCCGCCGCCACTGGGGCGCTGAGCCATGCGCTGGGAGGTGGTGGCCTGGGCGGCGCTGGCGGTGATCCTGTTCGCCGCCGAGGCGATGGCGCCGGGCGCGTTCATGCTGTGGATGGGCTTCGCCGCGAGCGCGGTGTTCCTGGTGGTATGGGCGTACGACGGGCTGGCCGTGCTGATGCAGGTGGTGCTGTTCGTGGCGCTCAGCTTCGTCTCGATCCAGATCTACCGCACCTGGTTCCGCAGGCGCGCGCGGCCCAGCGACCAGCCCTTGCTCAACCGCCGCGCCGAGCAGCTGATCGGGCGCGTGGTGGTGCTGGACCAGGCCATCGCCAACGGCGCCGGCCGGGCCAAGATCGACGATGCGTTCTGGGTGGTGGCCGGCCCGGACCTGCCTGCCGGCAGCCACGTGCGGGTAGTGGCGGTGGACGGGATGACGCTGAAAGTGCAGGAAGCCTGAAAGGCCGCTCGCGGCCCCGCCGCGCTCGTCCTGCGCCCCGCCCGCCGCACCCGGCAGAGACGTGCGGCGGGCGAGCGG
>NZ_JASCOS010000168.1:0-5508 GCF_029959705.1 Stenotrophomonas sp. PS02297
GGGGGGGGGTTGTGGGCGGCGCGCGGCCCCCGCGGGGGGCCGCCCGCCCCCCCCCCCCCCCCCCAGGCCGGCGATCCGTGGGCAGAGCGCTACCGCACGGGCGCCGAGTGCGTCACCGCCTTCGAAATCGAACAGGTTGATCATGTCCAGGATGATCAGTGCGGTCGCATCGTTCTTGCCGGGCGCCATGGTCGCTGCGCCGGGTTCAGCCGCGCGGGCCGCCCATGACCGGCAGGATCGCACCGCTCACGTAGCTGGCGGTCACCGGCGAGGCCAGGAACACATAGGCCGGTGACAGTTCCTCGGGCTGCGCCGGCCGGCCCATGTCACTGTCCTTGCCGAATTTCGCCACCTCCGGCGCCTCCTTGTCCGCGGGGTTCAACGGCGTCCACACCGGCCCCGGTGCGACGCAGTTGACACGGATGCCGCGGCTCGACAACTGCGCCGCCAACGATCTGGTGAAAGCATGGATCGCGCCCTTTGTCGCCGAATAGTCGATCAGCGACGGACTGCCGAACAGCGCCGTCTCTGAGCCGGTATTGATGATGCTTGCACCCTGGCCGAGATAGGGCAGCACCGCGCGCGCCATCTGGATGTAGCCGGCGATGTTGGTCTGCAGGGTTTCCTGCAGGTGCGCGTCGTGCAGGTCCTCAAGCCGATGGCAATGCAACTGGAAGGCGGCGTTGTTGACCAGGATATCGATGCCGCCCAACGCCTCGTTCACCTGCCGCGCGGCCTGCTTGCAGAACGCCGGATCGCGCACGTCGCCGCTGATCGCGATGCAGCGCTGCCCCTCCTCCTCCACCGCCTTGCGGGTGGTCTGCGCGTCCTCGTGCTCGTCCAGGTACAGGATCGCCACGTCGGCGCCTTCACGCGCGAAGAGGATGGCCACGGCGCGGCCGATGCCCGAATCGCCGCCGGTCACCAAGGCGCGCATACCCTGCAACTTGCCGCTGCCGCGGTAGTCCGGCGCCATGTAGCGCGGTGGCAGTTGCAGTTCATGCTCGTTGCCCGGTTTCTCCAGGCTCTGCGCCGGCATTTTCGACGGCTGCCGCCGCGTGCCGGCCTGCACGCCACCCTTCTCCGGTTCCGGCTTCGGAGTTTTCTGCCTTTTCGCCTGCGCCTGCAGGTCGCGCTGCCGCTCGGCGGTACACTCCGCTCTCTCGCTGGATGCCTGGTGCCCGGTTGCCTTCTTGGCGGATGCCGCGGCATCGGGTGTCTTGCTTCTGGTTGCCATGGGTCATGCTCCCGCGCAGGTCCGGACAGTGATTCGGATATCCGCCTTGAACTCACCCACCCGCATGGCGGGTGCAGTGCTCGCAGCAATAGACCGTACCGCCCGCCTCCACACCGTGGCCGATGACCACGCATCCGCAGTGCGCGCAGCGCGGCGCCATGGCATGGATCGCGCATTCGAAGGAATCGAACGTGCGGGTCACATCGCCCTTGGTGACCGTGAAGCTGTTCCGGTATTCGTTTCCGCAGACGTCGCAGGTCGCCATAGCGAACTCCTAAACCCATATTGGGTTTCGATCTTCCGATACGCCGTCGCTGCCTGGCCGTGAAAGAACGTGGAAGCGATGTGCATGCGGTGCAATACCGCTTTGACGAACGGCGCCAGCCGTTCCCTGCTCGCTCTAGCGATGGCAGGCGCGCAGCAGCCGGAGCGCGGCCGTTTCCAGCTGCCGGATGCCACGAAGCGCGTGCAGCGGCTCCAACCGCCCGGTACGCCAGGCATCGAACACGCAGGGGTCGATGTAGGACTTGCGGCATACCGCCGGCGTATTGCCGAGCATGCCGGCCACCGAGGCGATGACCTGGTTCTGCAGCGACATCCGCTGCGATTCACTCGCATCGCTGGACAGCGGCAACCGCGCCAGCTCTATCAGCGTGGTCAGGGTTGCTCCCCAGGTACGGAAGTCCTTTGCACTGAAATCGCTACCGGTCGCCTGCCGCAGATACTCGTTGACATCACCCGAATCGACGGGCCGTACCTGGCCGTCGTCGTCTTGGTACTGGAACAGCATTTTCCCTGGCAGATCGTGACAGCGCCGGATCAGCGCAACCAAGCGGGTGTCGTCGATGTGTAGCACGTGCCTGCGACCGGATTTTCCGGTAAAGCGGATCTGTGCCATGCTCGTTCCGGGCAGGCTTACATGCCGCGCGCGAAGGGTGGTCAAGCCATAGGAGTGGTTGTTGCGTGCGTAGGTCGCATTGCCCACTCGGGCGTAGGTCCGGCCCATCACCGAGACGATCAGGGCCAACACCTTCTCGCGCGGAAGACCAGGTAGCGCTAGATGCCTGCGCACCTGCCGGCGCAATGCCGGCAATGCCTTGCCGAATGCCAGGATACGGTCGAACTTGTCCATGCCGCGCTGCCGCACCCATCCTGGATGATAGCGGTACTGCTTCCGCCCACGCGCATCGCGACCGGTTGCCTGGAGATGTCCGTCGGAGCTTGCACATATCCATACATCCGTATAGGCCGGAGGTATCGATAGTCCATGAATCCGGCGCAAAGTCGCTGAGTCATCTATTGACCGCCCGTCGCCATCTACATAGCGGAATCCTTTGCCCACACGGATCCGGAGGATGCCTGGCTGACCATCACACGCATACTTAAGAGCGACCTCGCTCATGAGCTCTAGCGCTCGCCTGAAGCTACGGTCTTGTAGAGGCCACGTCGCAATGCGTCATCATTTTTGTGGCCAGTCACCACGGCGCAATGCTCAGGATGACAGCCAAAATGAGAAAGATGCCCCCGATGATCATGATCAACCGGCGCTTGGTGATTCTCATCCTTTCACCTCATCCAGATAGGTAGGATGAGAGTGCATCATGCAATGTCAAATCCATGAAAAATCAAATTATCGAGATCGCTCAATCTTGTTACGGATGGAAAAAATTTCCTCCTGCTCCCGTCGCTTGACCTGCCCTCGGTCGCAGCGACCAAGGGATCTGAGATCAGGATGTCGAAAGTGGATGGGGCAGCTATAAAGGGCCCGTTCTTGCAGCAAGGCCCAGTGAGGCATCTCGGATACGCCATCGAGGAGTACGCGCCTGTTCAGCTCGCCAAATGCGTCTTGAATCTGGGCAATTGCATCTACCCAATGTTGAAAGGAGCTGATCAAACTGAGTTGCGCTGCGCCAAGATTGGGAAGCCTGAAGTCGTTGCTATCTACCCCTGCATGCCTGAGTGTCAAAGTTCCCGCCATCCGCTGAAACTCGCCATTCCATTGCAGTCGCCAGAGTGCATAGGCCTGTCCCAAACAACATAGCCTTGGGTCAATGCTCACCTCACCGGTCGCTCTACGTCGCAAGCCGCCCATGGCTCCAATGGCGTATCGACAGCAAGCGCCGTGGCCGCGCAAGTGCGTACGACGCAGATGGCGCGACACAGCATTCATCAAGCGCATGTAGGGCTGCAGTCCGTCGCTGGCAACCCCTTCGTTCTCATAAGGCTGTATTGGCGCCGAGAGAGACGATGCCGGAAAGATATGGAAGCTGATTGGTGTGGGCTCCAATGCAGCAGCAACTCGCTGGTTCGGAGCCAAAGCCAGAGCTCGCCAGTAAAGTCCTGACTGTGAGTTCAAGGACAGCCCGTACCACAAATCGAACGCATATCCGGTGCCTGCTCGTTGGTATCCGACGTGAAGCATCTCTGCCTCCCACTGCCAGCGCTCTAGGTCGTCATAGATAGCCGTGTCCCGTTCTATTTGGTCCAATGTACGTAATTCAGGGGCATCCCTAACCAGAAGAGATTTCTTACATCGAGAACAGACGTAGCCATGAATCTGCGTCCCCTTGGTATCAATAGCGCTCCCGCAATCTGGGCAGCCTTCGCGCAGTCGCTTGAGATGAACAATGCAGAGCCGGAACCTACGATCCTGCTGATATCGGTAATGAAGACCGGCACGAATGCACACAGGACAGTAGCGCAACGCGTTGGCTGGCAACCATCGACGCTTCTGGGAGAGGACCTCAGTGATCTGCCTGATCTCTTCCTGACCGGCCGAGGCCCCACTCACGTGAGAGTCCGGCAGGAGTACTGCCTCATTGGCCATATGAAAACGCCACGCACGCTTGGTCCTAAGCCAAGATACAGGAGAGTGGTTAAGCCACTCTAGAAGCTGAACGACAGTCCAGGATGAGCAATGCTCATCAACTAGAAGCGCATTCCAACCGATCATCTTGGCGGCCGTCGTTCTGATTTGCCACGACGTGTGGCAGACACCATAACGGGAGGTGTCCGCACACCATAATCTGAATCCTCGATTGCCCGTTCCCAGACGTTCTTTGAGATAGCAAATTCGTCAGCATCGCTCGCTTCGGCTTCCAATCCGACGAGCATCAATGCTTCGGCGACCCATTGCATGCTCACTCCTTCCCGATCGATAGTTCCTCCGGAACGAGCTCGGAAAGCGTCGTACAGATCGTTGGCGCACCTGGCCAGTCGAAATCCATGTTCGAACGCGCGCGGCCACAAGTACTGGGTGTATGACCACCCAGAGCCAGCCGGGTACTCCGTTTCTTCATCGCAGCAACGGAGGCACACCCGGATATCCGACGCATCTTGCAAGCTCCGAAACTCGTTTAACCGGGACATGAACCTCTCACTCAGATCGGGCATCTGGACTTTGAGACGATCATGTATTGCGCACAGCTGGCTTTGTCCGAACAGTACGACCGTGACTCTGATATCACGGACTGCGAGCCAGTTCACCAGGCGCTTCAGCCACCCAAGCTCCTTAGCGTGCAGGTTCTGCGCTTCATCGATCACGAAGAAGAGATGCTTGCCGGCGATTGCCATGGAATAGAGAGCGCGCTCAAGCTGATTTCTCTTCCCGGTCAAGGTACGTTCAATGCGTGTTTCATATTCAATTTCTGAAAGCAGATCCTCTATCAGCGCACCTTCGGCAGGCACCTCTTTTGAAGACGGCTCATAGACTATGAATCCACACTGCGGAAACTGAGTTGGCGCAAGCTTTCGCAGCGCGGCAATGCAAGAAGACTTCCCAGAAAGCGGATGGGCCCAGAACGCCACAGAGGACCGCGCACGACGAGCCTTATCGAAAACTAATGTAGCTGCCTCCCGTACAGACGGTGTGGCAAGCACGGCGTTAGCTCTCAATAGCGGATGATCGGCGAGAAGATCGGCATAGGTTGCGCGGATCTCTGCTACAGCATCTTGGCGTTGCATAGCATCCTCATGTTCTTCCTATGACACCGAAGTCAATTACGCTCGGGTTGCGAATTCGGCGTACAAGCTGTTTAGTCGAATTGTGCTTCGGGCTCCTCGCATCAGTCTTCGATTGCCCCGAGCTGTAACCTTTACGAGCCTCCTCAGCTACAATAGAAGCTGCTTGCGTCACTCGAGGAGCCTTGGGTTCACCCCCGTTTTCACGGACACTTACGAGAAGGCCGATCAAGGCCATGAGGAGTGTTCATGTCGAAGCGAAGGAAGTTCAGCACCGAGTTCAAGCGCGGTGCGGTTGAGCAGGCCAGCCA
>NZ_JASCOS010000169.1:0-5495 GCF_029959705.1 Stenotrophomonas sp. PS02297
CCAAGCTCGGCCAGTTCCTCATCGGCAGCACCTTCGTCGAACGCTTCCTCAACAAGGGACCGATGGCGAAGGCGCTGCAGCGCATTCCCGTGAAGCTGGTCGAGCACGGGCAACTGGGTGTCATCGGTGCAGCCAGTTGGTATCTGGAAAAGTTGGCCAAGTAAGCCTCGCAGCATAAGCAACAGATGCACCAGCAAGACCAGAAGTAAAGCGGCACGCCAGTGCCTTTCATTTACGATGTTGAGGAGAGACAACATGCATCGCAAGACCCTGCTTTCGGCAGCCATCGCCGGCTGCCTCGCCTTCAGCGCCCATGCGCAGGAAGCGCAACCCAAGGCGACCGACCTGGACACCGTCACCGTCACCGGCATCCGCGGCTCGATGGAGAAGTCGCTGGACACCAAGCGCGAGGCCAATGCCCGCCTTGAAGTCGTCACCGCCGAGGACATCGGCAAGCTGCCGGCGCACAACGTCGCCGATACCCTGCAGCGCCTGCCCGGCGTGAACATCAGCTCGTCCTCCGCCAGCGAAGGCGGCTTCGACGAAGCCGACCGCGTCAGCCTGCGCGGCACCAGCCCGAGCCTGACCCAGACCCTGATCAACGGCCACAGCGTCGGCTCGGCCGACTGGTTCGTGCTCAGCCAGGGCAGCAACGTCGGCCGCAGCGTCAGCTATACCCTGCTGCCGTCGGAACTGGTGCGCTCGGTGGAAGTGAGCAAGTCCTCGCAGGCCAAGCTGCAGGACGGCGGCACCACCGGCACCGTCAACATCATCACCCGCAAGCCGCTCGAGTTCGCCAAGCCGATCACCGCCGAAGCCTCGATCGGCGCGGTCCGCGCGGACCAGGCCGAGGCGACCGACCCGCAGCTGTCGGGCCTGTTCAACTACAAGAACGACGACGGCACCTTCGGCGTGATGGTGCAGGCGTTCAAGCAGAAGCGTCATCTGCGCCGCGAAGCGGAAGAACTGCCGTCCGGCTTCTTCCAGCTCGGCCGCAATTCCGATGGCACGATCAACGCGCTCGGCCAGTCCAACCCGGACCTGGTCGATGTCTGGGCTCCCAGCCTGCTGGGCTCGACCCTGTTCGAACAGATCCGCGACCGCAAGGGCGGCCTGGTGTCGCTGCAGTTCAAGCCGGCCGACAATCTGACGCTGGGGCTGGAAGGCTTCACCTCGAAGATGCAGGCCAACAACTACAACCGCAACTTCATGCTGTGGGGCGGCAACTTCGCCAACAGCCAGGCGCCCGACGCCGGCTATACGGTCAAGGACGGCGTGCTGACCGACGCCAAGTACGCCGGCAAGGCCGGTACCGACTACGCGGTCTACGACATGATCTACCGCGAAGCCACCGCCAAGAGCAGCTATGTCACGCTGGACGCCGACTGGCAGGTCAACGACAACCTGAGCGCCAAGTTCCAGGCCGGCTCGACCAAGGGCACCGGCTCGACCCCGCGCCAGTTCATCGCCGAAGTGACCCTGGCAAATGGCGGCGGTGCCAGCTGGAATACCCACGGCATCGGCTCGCCGGTGGACTGGAGCGTCGGCGGCGACATCACGCCGGCAGGCGTGACCAGCTTCGGCACCTGGGGCAACCAGCAGGTCACCGCCGAAGACAAGGAGAAGTGGTTCACCGCCGACTTCAGCCAGTACTTCAACGACAGCGCCCTGAGCTCCATCGACTTCGGCGCCCGCTACGCCGACCACAAGCGCGAAGCCCTGTCGCCGGAAGGCGCCACGCCGGGCGATATCTGGAGCGCGCTCAAGAGCGGCGCCACCGCCAGCTATCCGGGCGGCTTCGCCAGCGGCATCGGCGGCAACTTCCCGCGCAACCTGTGGTACTTCACCCCGAGCGCGCTGAAGGACGCCATCCTCGCCAACTCCACCTGGCTGTCGAACAACGACGGTCCGAGCGGCCGCCACAACTACGGCGGCGAATGGAAGGTGCAGGAGAAGAACTTCGGCGCCTACGTGCAGGCCAACTTCGTCGGCGATCGCTGGAGCGCCAACGTCGGCCTGCGCTACGTCAACGTCGACCAGGACATCAATACCTACCTGGCGGTTTCCGATCCGGCCAACATCGATGTCAGCAGCCAGTTCGGTTCCTGGAAGGCACTGTCGTACAACAACAAGCACAGTCGCCTGCTGCCGAGCGCCAACCTGAAGTTCGACCTGGCCGACGACCTGGTGTTCCGCTTCGCCGCCTCGCAGACCCAGACCCTGCCGGATTACTCGGCGCTGGGTGCCTCGTCGTGGGGTTCGGACCTGAGCCGTACCGGCGGCGGTGGCAACCCGCGCCTGAAGCCGGTGCTGTCCAGCAACTTCGACGCCAACCTGGAGTGGTACTTCATGCCGCGCGGCCTGCTGTCCGTCGGCGTGTTCGCGATGAACCTGAAGGACTACGTGGGCTTCGACACCGAGACCCAGATGCTGTTCAGCGAGCTGACCAACAAGCTGGAAGCCTACAAGGTCGCGATGCCGATCAATGTCGACGGCAAGGTCAGCGGCATGGAAGTGGCGTACGAGCAGCCGATCGGCGACAACTTCGGCGTCAATGCCAACTACACCTATGTGGACGGCAAGTCTTCGTTCACCTGGGCCAACGGCAGCAACAGCCTGCAGGGCACCTCGAAGAACACCTACAACGTGGGCGCCTACTTCGAGAACGACACGTTCGGCGCGCGCCTGAGCTACACCTACCGCTCGTCGTTCCTGATCGGCCTGCAGGGCGCGGTTCCGTACTACCAGGATGATTTCGGCACCCTGTCGGCCTCGCTGAGCTACAAGGCGACCGACTGGCTGAGCATCAGCCTGGATGCGCTGAACCTCAACAACCCGACGTTCAAGTACTACCAGAGCGCCTCCATTCCGACCGCGTTCTACGAGAATGGCCGCCAGTACTACATCAACTTCCACGTGAAGTACTGATACGCCGGCAGGCAGCATCGTCGGAAGCGTGATACGCCGGGCCTGGGTCATTCCGGGCCCGGCGTTTTTGTAGCGCCGGGCGACGCCCGGCGAGCGACAGGACAGGCGGGATGGCCGACCGGGCCGTCCCGGCATTTCATAGAAGAACCCGAACAGGAGCTCCGCCCCATGACGAAGTCCCTCCGCATGCGCCACCGCGCAACCTGGCTCGGCAGCTGCATGCTGCTTGGCATCGCCGCATCGCAGGCGCACGCGATGGAGGCCGCGTCCCCGCCGTCGCTGATCCCGCTGCCCTCCAGTTACCACGCCACCGGCGGCAAGGAGTTCGTGCTCGGGCGCGCCGCGCAGGTCGGCGGCAACGACGAGGCGGCACGCCGCGCCGCCGCCCAGTTCGTATGGCTGCTGGCGCAGAACGGCGGCCCGACCCTGGCCGTGGCCGAAAACGCCGGCAAGGCGCAGATCCGTTTCCGTCTCGATCCGTCGGCCCTCAATACCGCCGAGGGCTACCGGCTCAAGGTGTCCAATACCGGCATCGAGGTGAGCGCCGGCGACGACGTGGGCCTGTTCTACGGCGCGGTCACCGCCGCGCAGCTGCTCACCGGCGACAATCCCGGCCGCGTCGCGGCCGCGGACATCGACGACACGCCGCGCTTCCGCTGGCGCGGGCTGATGCTGGATTCGGCGCGTCACTTCCAGAGCATGGACGAGATCAGGAAACTGCTCGACGCCATGGCCCAGCACAAGCTCAACACCTTCCACTGGCACCTCACCGACGACCAGGGCTGGCGCATGGAGATCAAGCGCTACCCGAAACTGACCGAGGTGGGCAGCTGCCGCGTACCGCTGGGCGATGCCGGCCGCGACCCGGCTACCGGCAAGGCGCGCAGCTACTGCGGCTATTACACGCAGGAACAGATCCGCGAGATCGTGGCCTATGCGGCGCAGCGCCACATCCAGGTGATCCCGGAGATCGACGTGCCCGGGCATGCCACCGCCGCCATCGTCGCCTATCCCGAACTGGGCGCCACCGACAAGCCGCTGGTCATCGACAACCAGTGGGGCGTGTTCCCCAACCTGTTCAACACCGAGGAAAGCACCCTGCGGTTCCTGGAGAACGTGCTGCTGGAAGTGATCGACATGTTCCCGGCGCGCTATGTGCACGTCGGCGGCGACGAGGCGGTCAAGGACCAGTGGATCGCCTCGGCCCGCGTGCAGGCGCATATGCGCGAGGTGGGCGCCAGGGATGAGATGGAAATGCAGAGCCACATCATCAAGCGCCTGGAAACCTTCCTCGAACAGCACGACCGGCGCCTGATCGGCTGGGACGAGATCCTCGAGGGCGGGCTGCCGCCGGAAGCCACGGTGATGTCCTGGCGCGGCACCGAGGGTGGCCTGAAGGCCGCCAGCGAGGGCCACGACGTGGTGATGACCCCGGTCACCCACATGTACATGGACTACCTGCAGACCGGTTCGCCGGACGAGCCGCCGGGCCGCCCGACCACCATCGAGCTGAAGAAGGCCTATGAGTTCGAGCCGGTGCCCGCGGAGCTGGCCGTCGACAAGCGCCAGCACATCCTCGGCCTGCAGGCCAACATGTTCACCGAGCACACCCGCAACGACCGCAACCTGGAGCACAACCTGTTCCCGCGCCTGGCCGCCGTCGCCGAGACCGGCTGGAGCCCGCAGGAAAAGCGCGATTTCAGCGGCTTCCTGCAGCGCCTGCCGCGCCAGCTGCAGCGCTACCGGGCGATGGGCATCCGGTATGCGCAGACGCCGTTCCAGGTGGACATGCACGACAAGGGCAACCGTGCCGCCGGCACCGCCACCGTCACGCTGGACAACCCGCTCGGCTATGCCGTGCACTACACGCTGGACGGCAGCGAGGCGACCGCCGCGTCGCCGCGCTACACGCAGCCGCTGCAGGTCGGGCTGCCGACCCAGGTCCGCGCCGCCGCGTTCTTCGAGGGCAAGCCGTTGGCCGCGGCAAACCGCTTCGCCATCACCGCCGATTCGCTGCTCGTCCGCGACGACACCCGGCTCGACCTCTGCCCCGGCGACGGCAAGCTGCTGCTGCGCCTGGAAGACGACGGCCCGGCCGATGGCGAGCGCGCGATCTTCAACGTCAACATCTTCAGCCCATGCTGGCTGTGGCAGGACGCCGACCTCACCGGCGTGAACGCGGTGAAGGTCCGCGCCGGACGCATTCCCTACAACTTCCAGCTGGCCCACGACGAACCCAGCCGCAAGTTCGTTCCCGCACGCACCGCGCATGGCGAACTGGAGATCCTGGCCGACTGCAAGGGCACGCCGCTGGTCTCGCTGCCGCTGCCGGCCGCACCCGGTGCCGATGGCTTCATTGAACTCGAAGCGCCACTCCCGGCCACCGCGGCGCATGCCGATCTCTGCATCCGCTTCACCGGAGACACCCGGCCGGACCTGTGGACGCTGGACTGGATAAAACTGGAAGCCGCTCGCTGAGCACGACACAGAGGCCACCGGAAACGGTGGCCTCTGTCTTCATGGGCATCGCCGCCGCCTCGGGCTGCCCCCGCAAGTCAGCCCGAGGC
>NZ_JASCOS010000016.1:0-48669 GCF_029959705.1 Stenotrophomonas sp. PS02297
GCGCGGCCCCGCCCCCGGGGGGTGTGGCCCGGCCCGAAACCCCGCCCCCCCCCCCGGGGGGGGGGGGCGGCCACCATCAGCCGGTTCCGGCGTACGAACGAGCGCATCGCCAACAGCCGCGCGGTCCCCGCCGCGCGCGGCGGATAGTGGGCGAGCCAGCGCCGCAGGTCGTCCAGCAGCGACGATACCGAGTCGTAGCGCGCGGCGGGCTCGGCCTGCAGCGCCTTGAGCGCGATCGCATCCAGTCCGTCGCGCAGTTCGCGCAGCAACCGCCGCGGCGTGGTCCTGCGCAGCGCCGCGGCTTCCCGTTGCCGTCCATCCGGCAGTGCCCGCAGGCATCCCGACGGGGGAATGCCGGAGCCGGGTTCCGGACGCACGCCGCAGGCGAGCTCGTACAGCAGCGCGCCAAGCGAGTACACATCGCTGCGCGCATCGATGTCGCCGCCCGGCGCCGCCTGTTCCGGGCTCATGTAGCCGGGCGTGCCGCCGCCCACCGCGTCGGCCGCGCCTTCGGTCTCGATGGCGATGCCGAAGTCGATGATCTTCGGCAGGGGTTGTCCATCGACCGTGGCGACCAGGATGTTGCCCGGTTTCAGATCGCGATGGATGACGCCCTTCTGGTGCGCGTGCTGCACGCCTTCGGCGGCCCTGGCCAGCAGCTCGACGCGCTGGCGCAGGCTCGACGCGTCCTGGTCGCACCATGCGGAGAGCGGCTGCCCGTGGATGTACTCCATCACCAGCCATGCGTGGCCGTCCGCGTCGACGCCGGCGTCATGGATCTGCGCGATGGCGGGGTGCTGCATCTGCGCCAGCAATCGGCACTCGTACTCGAAACGACCGTGGCGGCGCTCGTCCAGCGCAGACGTGTGCACGAGCTTGAGCGCGACCTCGCGCTCATAGGCGCCGTCCGCGCGCCGGGCCAGGTAGACGCGCCCCATGCCCCCCGAGCCGATCAGCCGCTCCACCGCCCACGGGCCGAAGCGCGTCCCGGACGCCACCTCCGCATCGCGGGCCTGCACCACGGCTTTGACCGCCTGCCGCAACGGAGCGCGCAGCCGCGTGGCGTCGGTGTCGGCGACGATCAGCGCCAGCAGCTCGCGCTGCAGCTCCGGGTCGTCGCCGGCATGCGAATGGATGAAGGTGATCCGCTCGGATTCGGGCAGTTCGGTGGCGCGGTGGAACAGGTCGGTCAGACGGTTCCAGGCATCGGCGTTCAGCATGGTATGCGGGGTACAGGCCAGGCATGCAGGGGGCGCGGGCCATGCGCCGGTGCCGCGCGCCTCTGCGGCCGGCCATCCGCCACGCCCCGCGCCTGGCCGGCCATGTCCGAAGGTGGCAGCGGCTTCTCCATCGGGAGCCGATCATACACGGCCGCCCCGCCCCCGATTCCGCCCGGCCGGCAGGAGTCCGGGATGGACAAGGATGGATCCGGTCAGCGCCTGCGCCCCGCTCCCAGCTTGCGGGTGACGGTGTTGCGGCCAAGGCCAAGGCGCGCCGCGGCGTCGCCGCGATGACCATCGGTGGCGGCCAGCGCCGCCTCCAGCAGCACCGCCTCCATGCGTTCGCGCACTTCGGCATGCAGTCCGCTGGCGCCTTCGGCCAGGCGCTGGCGCGCCCACTGCGCCAGTGCCTGGTCCCATTGCGCGGGTGCGGTCGCGGTTCCGCCCACGCGCGCGCGGCCGCCACGGGCCAGCGCCGCATGCACATCGTCCGCGGAAATGGTGTCGGCCACCGCCAGCGCGGCCAGGCGCCAGCACACGTTCTCCAGCTCGCGTACGTTGCCGGGCCAATCGTGCTGGCGCAGCGCCTGTACGGCGGCGGAGGACAGGCGCTTGGGCGGCATGTCGAGGCGGCGCGACGCGCCGGCGAGGAAAGTCGCGGCCAGCCTCGCCACATCGTCCAGCCGTTCGCGCAACGGCGGCAGCCACAACCGCACCATGTCCAGCCGGTGCAGCAGGTCGGCGCGGAAGCGGCCCTGCTCGACCAGCGCCTCCAGGTCCTGGTGGGTAGCGGCGACCACGCGCACGTCGACGTGGATCAGCTCGCGCCCGCCAACGCGGAAGAACTCGCCTTCGGCCAGCACCCGCAGCAGCCGGGTCTGCAGCGGCAGCGGCATGTCGCCGATCTCGTCCAGGAACAGGGTGCCGCCGTGGGCCTGCTCGAAGCGGCCGATGTGGCGCCTGGCCGCGCCGGTGAAGGCGCCGGCTTCGTGGCCGAACAGTTCGCTTTCCAGCAGTTCGGCGGGAATGGCGGCGGTGTTGAGCGCGACGAACGGGCCGCGCGCGCGCGGCGATTCGCGGTGCAGCGCATTGGCCACCAGTTCCTTGCCGGTACCGGTCTCGCCGTTGATCAGCACCGACAGCGGCGCCTGCGCCAACCGCCCGATGGCGCGGAACAGCGCGCGCATGGCCGGGGTGTCGCCGATCAGCTGCGGCGCCTGGCCGCCCTCCGCTGGGGCGCGCGGCGTTTCCACGCGGGCCTCGGGTTCGGGCAGCGCGCGACGCGCCAGTTCCACCGCGTCGTCCAGGTCGAACGGCTTGGACAGGAATTCGTGCGCGCCGCCGCGGAACGCACCGGCGGTGCTGGCCACGTCGGTGTAGGCCGACATCACGATCACCGGCAGCTGCGGATGCGCGGCCTTGAGTTTTTCCAGCAGGACCAGCCCGTCGTCGCCGGGCATGCGCACGTCGGTGAACAGCAGGTCGGGCAGCGGCTGCCGCGCTGATGCGTCGAGCGCCGCCGCGGCGCTGTCGAAACCCTCCACGGTGTAGCCGGCATCGCGCAGCGCGGTGGTCAGGACGAAACGCACCGAACGGTCGTCGTCCACCACCCAGATCGTGGCTGCCGGCGTGGGAACGTCAGGCATCGGCCATCTCCCTGTCCTCGCCGACAGCCGGCAACGGCAGCAGCAGGGTGAACACGGTATGCCCGGGGCGCGAGCGGAAACTCAGCGTGCCGCGGTGTTCGCGCGCCACCTGCTGCGCCAGCGCCAGGCCGAGGCCGGTGCCTTCGGCGCGGCCGCTGACCAGCGGCAGGAACAGGTGCTCGGCCAGATCGTCGGGCACGCCGCGGCCGTCGTCGGCCACTTCCAGGCGCAGCGCCAGCGGCGGGGCATGCTCGGTGACGCGCACCCCATGCTCGACGCGGGTGCGCAGCACGATGCGGGTGGCGCCGGCCTGGATCGCGTTGCGCACCAGGTTGAGCAGCGCCTGGGTCAGGCGGTCGGCGTCGCCGGAAAATTCCGGGATGCTCGGGTCGTAGTCGCGCTGCAGCTGTAATGCCCAGCCGGCCTCGTTCTCGGCCAGGCGCAGCACCCGCTCGAGCGCGGCGTGGATGTTGAGCGGTGCGTGCGGCCGCTGCGGCGCCGGCGACAGCAGCTGTTCGAGCAGGGTGTTGAGGCGTTCGATCTCCGCGCCGATCAGTTCGATCAGTTCGCTTTCGGCGGCATCGCGGTTGCCCGCGCGGCGCGCCAGCAGCTGCGCCGCGCCCTTCAGCCCGGCCAGCGGATTGCGCAGTTCATGGGCCAGCCCCTTGAGCGCGGCGGCGAAGGCGCCGGGCAGCACCTGCGCCGGATCGGGCGCGGCGAACTCATCCACCGGGTGCGCCTCCAGCAGCCAGCCGCCGGCATCCAGCGGCGTCAGCCAGCCCTCGGCGAAACGGGCGCGCTCGCCCGGCAGCGCCAGCGCCAGCCGCGGTAGGCGCTCGGCGTCGGTGCCTTCCCGCTGGCCCAGTCGTTCCGCCAGATCCTCTCCCTGGCTTTCCAGCGAGGCCAGCGGCTGCCCCAGCAGGCGCCGCACGCTGACCCCCAGCCAGCGGCAGAACGCCGGATTCGCCCCGGCGATGCGGCCGTCCGGCGCGGCCCACACCAGGGGCGTGGCCATCATGTCTGGGGTGGGCGGGAATCCGGAATCGCGCATTGCACCAATGTAGTGCAAAGACGGCCGCCCTGCCGATTCCTGCAGGGCCGGCGCCCACCGGTTGCGCCGCCCATCCGGCTCACGTCTCGTAGGCCGATTCGCCATGGCTGCTGATGTCCAGGCCGGTACGCTCGGCCTCTTCGCCCACGCGCAGGCCGACCAGCGCGCGCACCACCAGCAGCGCCAGCGCGGTGGCCAGCGCGCTCCACAGCACGGTGAAGCCGACGCCGACCACCTGCACCCACAGCTGCTGCGCGATATCCAGCCCGGCCCGGGTACCGCCGAGCGACTGCGCGCTGAACACGCCGGTGAGGATCGCGCCGACGATGCCGCCGACACCATGCACGCCGAACACGTCGGCGGTGTCGTCGGCCCGCAGCAGGCGCTTGAGCCCGGTGACGCCCCATACGCAGAGCATGCCGGTGACGAAGCCGATCACGATGGCACCCAGCGGCCCCACCGTGCCGCAGGCGGGCGTCACCCCGACCAGGCCGGCGACCGCGCCCGAGGCCGCGCCCAGCGCCGAGGGATGGCCCTTGGTCGCCGCTTCCACCAGCGTCCAGCCCAGCACCGCCGCCGCGGTGGCCAGCAGGGTATTGAGGAAGGCCAGCGCCGCCACGGTGTCGGCGGCGGCCGCCGAACCGGCGTTGAAGCCGAACCAGCCGACCCACAGCAGCATCGCGCCCAGCCAGGTCAACGGCAGGTTGTGCGGCTTCAAGGCCACCTGTCCGTAGCCCAGGCGCTTGCCGGCGAACCATGCCGCCACCAGTCCCGCCACGCCCGCGTTGATGTGCACCACGGTGCCGCCGGCGAAGTCGATGGCGCCCATCTCGCCCAGCCAGCCGCCGCCCCAGACGGTGTGCGCCACCGGCAGGTAGCCCAGGGTGAACCACAGCGCCGAGAACAGCAGCACCGCGCGGAAGCGGATGCGCTCGGCGAAGGCGCCGACGATCAGGGCGGTGGTGATGCCGGCGAACGTGGACTGGAAGGCCACGAACAGGTAATCCGGCAGGCCGGCGACGGGCGTGTTGCCCACCGATCCCGGGCCGAAGCCGCGGAGGAAGGCGAACTGCGTGAACGAGCCGAACAGCGCATTGCCCGCGCTGAACACCACGCTGTAGCCGTAGGCCACCCACAGCAGCAGCACCAGCGAGAACGCCACCAGCACCTGGCTGAGCACCGACAGCACGTTCTTGGCGCGCACCAGGCCGCCGTAGAACAGCGCCAGCCCGGGTACCACCATCATCAGCACCAGCAGCGTGGAGGTCAGCATCCAGGCCACGTCACCGCGGTCGAACGCGGGCGCGGCTTCCTGCGCCGATGCAGCCAGGGGAAGCATCGCCAGCGCAAGGCCAGCGGGCGCGGATGACAGGCACAGACCACCGACCCGGGCCCTGGGCCCGGTGAAAATTTCCGTTCGCATTGTCGACTCCGGTTGGGGGAAAGCTGCCGGCGACCTGCCGCTGCCCGGCGGCGGCCGCCACCGGAGGACGGGGCGTCAGCGGGTACTCAGAGCGCGTCGGCGCCTGTTTCGCCGGTGCGGATGCGCACCACCTGCTCGAGCGGGGTGACGAAGATCTTGCCGTCGCCGATCTTGCCGGTGCCGGCTGCGGCCTGCAGGGTTTCGATCACCACATCCACGTTGTCGTCGGTGACGGCGGTCTCGATGCGGATCTTGGGCAGGAAATCGACCACGTACTCGGCGCCGCGGTACAGCTCGGTGTGGCCCTTCTGCCGGCCGAAGCCCTTGACCTCGGTGACGGTGATGCCGGATACGCCGGCTGCGCCCAGGGCTTCGCGCACTTCGTCGAGCTTGAACGGGCGGATGATGGCGGAGATCAGTTTCATGCGCGGTTCCCGATGTGGAGGAGGCCGGCCGACGCGGGCCGGCATCGTGTCGTCCATCGGCCAGGGAACGGCCGCTGGCGTTGCTCCGGAGGCGCTGCGGGCCGGTGACGCGGGGACGAAGCTTGGCCCACGCGGCGCGTTTCCGGGTTCTCTTGCCACTGCCTGGATGTTGCCGGGGTTTGCCGCCGGGTGGCGGCGATGGCGAAAGCGGGAGGGAGGGACTTTGCCATCGCCGCCGTTGCCGGCGGCAAGGGAGGGACGGCCGCGCGACGGCGGCCGCCTCGATCAGCAGCCGTAGTACAGCTGGTATTCCAGCGGATGGGTCGCCGCGCGGAACGCGGTGACTTCCTTCATCTTCAGCGCGATGTAGCCGTCGATGAAATCATCGCTCATCACGCCGCCGGCCTTGAGGAACTCGCGGTCCTTGTCCAGGGCTTCCAGCGCCTGGTCGAGCGAGGAGCACACCTGCGGGATCAGCTTCTCTTCTTCCGGCGGCAGGTCGTACAGGTCCTTGTCCGAAGGAGCGCCGGGGTCGATCTGGTTCTTGATGCCGTCCAGGCCGGCCATCATCAGCGCGGTGAAGGTCAGGTAGCCGGACTGGATCGGATCCGGGAAGCGCATCTCGATGCGGCGCGCCTTCGGGTTGGACACCCACGGGATGCGGCACGACGCCGAGCGGTTGCGCGCCGAGTAGGCCAGCATCACCGGCGCCTCGAAACCCGGCACCAGGCGCTTGTAGCTGTTGGTGCCGGCGTTGGCGAAGGCGTTGATGGCGCGGGCGTGCTTGAAGATGCCGCCGATGTACCACAGCGCCATCTGCGACAGGCCGCCGTAGCCGTCGCCGGAGAACAGGTTCTTGCCTTCCTTGGCCAGCGACTGGTGCACGTGCATGCCGCTGCCGTTGTCGCCGACGATCGGCTTGGGCATGAAGCTGGCGGTCTTGCCGTTGCGGTGAGCGACGTTGCGGATCACGTGCTTCATGCGCAGCAGTTCGTCGGCCTTGCTGACCAGCGTGTTGAACTTGGCGCCGATCTCGCACTGGCCGGCATTGGCCACTTCGTGGTGGTGCACTTCGACCTCGATGCCGACCTGCGTCAGCACCTTGCACATCTCGGCGCGGATGTCGTGCAGCGAATCGGTCGGCGGCACCGGGAAGTAACCGCCCTTCACCGCCGGGCGATAGCCGGTGTTGGTGCCGTCGTAGCTCTTGCCGGTGTTCCAGGCGCCTTCCTCGGAGTTGATCTTGAAGAAGGTGTGGCCCATCTCGTTGCCGAACTGCACCGAATCGAAGATGAAGAATTCCGGTTCCGGACCGAAGAAGGCCAGGTCGGCGATGCCGGAGGACTTCAGGTAGGCCTCGGCGCGCTTGGCGATGCCGCGCGGGCAGCGGCCGTAGCCCTGCATGGTGGCCGGGTCGAGCACGTCGCAGGTCAGCACCAGCGTCGGGTCGTTGTAGAACGGGTCGATGTAGGCGGTGTCGGCGTCGGGCAACAGCACCATGTCCGATTCGGCGATGCCCTTCCAGCCGGCCATGGAGCTGCCATCGAACATCTTGCCTTCCTCGAACAACGCCGGCTCGACGATGGAGACCGGGAAGGTCACGTGCTGCTCGATGCCGCGCATGTCGACGAAACGCAGATCGACGAACTCGATCTGGTTGTCCTTGATCAGCTTCTCGATATTTTCCAGGGACATCGGGCAAAACCTCGGATGGAAGTGGCGTGCCTTGATAAGAGCAACTCGCGTGCCAACTTTCGGTGATTCGCAAGCCATTGTTTCCAAAGGAATCCGACGAATCCTTCAGCCCCAAAATGCACCAAATAGGTGCATTTCATGAAAAGACGCACTGCATGGGTGCAGAAAGCTTGATGCTCTATCCTCTGCCGGTCCTTTCCCGGCCCACACCCATGTCCGACCCGATTTCCGCCCTGCTGCTTGGCATCCTCGAAGGCCTCACCGAATTCCTGCCCGTTTCCAGCACCGGCCACCTGCTGATCGCCGAACGCTGGCTCGGCGCCCGCTCGGACTTCTTCAACATCGTCATCCAGGCCGGCGCCATCATCGCCGTCGTCCTGGTGTTCCGGCAGCGCCTGTGGTCGCTGGCCACCGGACTGGGCGAACGCGAGAACCGCGACTACGTGCTCAAGCTGGGCACCGCGTTCCTGGTGACCGCGCTGGTCGGCCTGCCGGTGCGCCTGGCCGGCTGGCAATTGCCCGAGACGGTGACGCCGGTGGCCTGGGCGCTGGTCATCGGCGGCGTGTGGATGCTGCTGGCCGAACGCTGGGCCGAACGCATGCCCGAACGCGACACGGTCACCTGGAAGATCGCCGTCGGCGTGGGCCTGGCGCAGGTGGTGGCCGGCGTGTTCCCGGGCACCTCGCGCTCGGCCGCGGCGATTTTCCTGGCCATGCTGCTGGGCCTGAGCCGGCGCGCGGCCGCGGCCGAGTTCGTGTTCCTGGTCGGCATCCCGACCATGTTCGCGGCCAGCGCCTATGCCTTCCTGGAACTGGCCCGGCACGGCCAGCTGGGCCACCAGGACTGGGGCGATGTCGGCATCGCCTTCGCCGCCGCGGTGATCACCGGTTTCGTGGTGGTGAAGTGGTTGCTGGGCTATATCAAGCACCATCGCTTCACGTGGTTCGCGATATACAGGCTCGCCCTTGGCGCCGCGCTCCTGCTGTTCCTGCCTGCTGGAAACTGAATGCAGCAGACAGCCGGCAACCCCTGCAGCCGGCGTCCTACGTTTCTGCATCCGTTCTTTCCAACTGCGTCCCAAGGAGTACCACATGAAGCGCATCCTGCTGCTGGCCCTGCCCATTGCCCTGATGACCGCCTGCAACAACGCCCCGTCCGCCGCCGAGGGCAATGCCGCGCCCGCGAAGGCGCCAGCGGCCGCGGCGGCGGCGCCCATCGACGGCAAGCTGCTCGGCGCCAACCACTGGGTACTGGATGCCGCCACCGACAGCAGCGGCAAGCGCATCGACGCGCTGTTCGCACGCGCCGACAAGCCGGTCACGCTGGATTTCGCCGATGGCCGCCTTTCCGTGGACAACGCCTGCAACCACATGGGCGGCGGCTACACCCTGGCCGGCAACGAGATGACCGTCTCGCGCATGGCCTCGACGATGATGGCCTGTACCGACCAGGCGCTGATGGCGCTGGACCAGGCCGTGGGCAGCCGCCTGGAAGGCACGCTGAAGATCGACCAGCTCGACGCTGCCACGCTCAAGCTGACCAGCGCCACCGGCGACGTGCTGGCCTTCCGCGGCGAACCGACCGCCGAGACCCGCTACGGCGGTCCGGGCGAAACCGTGTTCCTTGAAGTCGACTCGCGGACCAAGCCCTGTTCGCATCCGCTGATCCGCAACATGCAGTGCCTGCAGGTGCGCGAAGTGCACTACGACGACAAGGGCCTGGAACAGGGCAAGCGCGGCGAGTTCTACAATTTCTACGACAGCATCGAGGGCTATGCCCACGAGGACGGCGTGCGCAACGTGCTGCGGGTCAAGCGCTACGAGGTGAAGAACCCGCCGGCCGACGCCTCCTCGCGCGCCTATGTGCTGGACATGGTGGTCGGCTCGGAAGTGGTGAAGAAGTAACCGGCATCGCCAGTGGTTGAAAACGATGAAGGGCGCCATGCGGCGCCCTTCTTTCCATCCGGCAGGAGCACGATGGGCGTCGTGCAGGTATTCCTGCGACGGCACGTACATCCACGCGCGCGGATTCGAGCTTCCGTGCGGGGCAAGCCCCGCACGTACGGCACCGCTCAACCCAAAGCCGGATTGAGCGTGTAGGTGCCATGCACCGTGGCTTCGGCCAGCACATGGCCGTGCATGGCGCGGTACGCATCGGCAGCGGTGAAATCGCCTTCGACCTGCAGGCGGTCCACGTCCAGCGCGAACAGCCGGAAGAAATACCGGTGCACGCGCTCGTCGTTGAACGGCGGATACGGGCCATCGTAGCCGCGGTACAGGCCAGCCATGTCCGGGTTGCCGGCGAACCAGCCGGTGTAGTCGTTCATGCCCTGGCGCGCGCCCGCCGGGCCCATCGGCGGCTGCTTGCCGCGTGCGCTGAAGCCCTCGCTGCAGCTGCCGGCGGCGATCTCGCGCAGCGACGCGGGAATGTCCACCATCACCCAGTGGATGAAGTCACCGCGCGGCTGCTCCAGCGGGATGGCGACGTCGTCGCGGCCGACCATTTCCGGCACGGTCGGGACATCCGGGTCCACGCAGACCAGCGCGAACGAGCGGGTGCCGTCCGGCACATCGCTCCAGGCCAGCTGCGGGTTGCGGTTCGCGGCGAAGCCGCTGGCGTCGCCGGCGGCGAATCCGGCCGGGATCGGCTGGCCGTTGCCGAAACTCTGGCTGCTCAGTTTCATCTGCCTTCTCCTGATGGGGGCGCCGGCCCATGGCCGGCACCCGCGTGGATCCTGTACTCAGGCTTCGGGATAGCCCAGCCGCACGGCGACCGGGGCCAGGTGCGCGAATTCGGCCGCCAGCACCTGCGCGTACCTGCGCCAATGGCCGCCCTCGATGGTGGCCGGGCCGAGGCTGGGCACCTGCGGGAAGCGCAGGCCGAAGGCCTGTTCCAGCAGATCGCCCATCGCCACCGGGTCGTTGACCGCACCGTCGATGCGCAGGATCAGGTGGGTGTAGAGGTCTTGTTCGTGCAGATCGGCCACCTGTTCCAGCGCGCGCGCCAACCAGCGCGCGGCCTCGTCGGCCGAGGTCAACGCCATCGGCGCCGGCGCGCCCAGCGCCAGCCATTCGACCAGCATGTCGCGCGGGTCGCGCACGGCGATCACCAGGCGGCCTTCCGGCAGCTGCGGGCGCAGCGCCCACAGCAGGGCGTTGTCCCACCACAGCAGCCAGTCGATCACGTTGCCGTCGGCGATGCCGCGCGCCGGCAGGGCATCGCGCCATTGCTGCACGAACTGCGCCGGGCTCAGCGCGTCGTCGGCCAGGCGCTGCAGGGTGTGGAAATTCTGGAAGGCATCGTCCGGCGGATTGGCCCCGAAGCGGTCGCCGCGCAGCACCTGGCTGCTGGCAGCCAGCACCGTCACCACCCGCTCCACGCCCGAGCCCGGCGCGCCCCACACGAACAGCGGCCGCACCGGGTTGTCCTGCGCGACCTGGCCCAGCGGCGGCCATTCGGCCGGAGCCCTGGCCTGCGGCGGCAACGGCAGCCGCGACGGCGCCAGGTCGCCATGCAGGCGCAGCCAGGTGGCCAGCGCCGCGGCCGGTTCGTCGGCACGGTCCTGCACCACGCCCAGCCACACCCGCAGTTCCGGATGCGCGGCTTCCGGGGCGCTGTCGATCAGGGCCTGCACATGGGCGATGGCAGCCGCCGGCTCGCGTGCAAGCAGGGCTTCGACGATGCGCTGCTCGCCACTGACCCGTCCCGGTTCCAGCGCGACGATGCGCCGCGCCACCGCTTCGGCAGCGTCGGCTTCCCCGCTCATGTCGTGCAGGCTCAGGCGCGCTTCCAGCGCCGGCAGGTGGTCGGGCATCGCCGCCAGCCAGCGTTCGACCACCTCCACCGCTTCCGGGCTGCCGACCGGCTCCACCGCCAGTCGCGCCAGCCACAGGTCGTGCAGCTGAGGCTGGGCGGCCAGTGCCGCGTCCAGGTCGGCGCGCGCCTCTTCCTCGCGGCCCAGGCGCTGCCAGGCGACCAGCAACATCTGCAGGGTGGCGCGGTCGCCGGGCAGTTCCGCCAGCAGCGGACGCAGGTATTCCAGCGCCTGCAGCGGCTGGCCCGAGGCCAGTTCCAGCTCGCCGGCCAGCCGGCGCATGCCCAGGGTGTCGCCTTCCGGCGTGGACAGCACCTGGCGCATCACTTCGGCGGCGCGGTCGGGATGGCCCTGGCGCAACGCCAGCTGCACCAGCAGGCCCTGCAGCGCACGGTTGGAGGGATTCAGCTCGACCACGCGGCGGAACGCCTGCTCGGCGAAGGCCAGAAGATCCTTGGCCAGATAGGCGAAGCCCAGCGCGTAGAGCACGCGCGGATCGTCGGGCAGGCGCCGGCTGGCCGCCGACAGCACCGCCAGCGCGCGGTCGGCGTCGCCGCGGCGCAGCGCGACCATGCCTTCGATGGCACCCAGTTCCGGGCTGTCCGGCTCCACGCGCGCGGCCATGCGGCCCAGGCGCTCGGCCTCCTCGATGTCCTCGCGGGCCAGCGCCAGGTGCGCCTGCATCAGGTAGGCGGAGAATTCGTTGGGATTGAGCGCGGTGGTGCGCTCCAGCGCCTGCCCGGCGTCGTCGATGCGGCGCTGGGCCAGCAGCAGGCCGGCGTGCTGCAGGTGCAGGGCGGCATCGTCCGGGGCCAGCGCCAGCGCCTGTTCGAGGCTGGCCTGGGCGGCAGCGGCGTCGCCCTGCTGCTGCAGGGCCAGCGCCAGCCAGCGATGGGCCTGCGGCTGCTGTGGTTCGGCGCCGACCCATTGCCGGGCCGCGGCTACGGCTTCGTCGGTGGCGTTGCGGCGCAGGGCTTGGATGATCGTGTCTTGCATGGCGGTCCGGCGTAGGCGCAAAAAGCCATTGTAGCCGGCGTCCGCGCGCCGCCGTCCTGCGCCGGAACCGGAATGCTCAGGAGCCGACCGGAACCGCCATGGCTTGCGCCGCCCGCTCCATGCCCACCGCGGCGGACAGGCGCTGCGCCACCCAGCGTTCGGAGAAGCCGTCGCCGCGCAGGTTCTCGATGAAGCCGCAGTGCCCGCCCCAGCGTGCGATCTCCAGCCGCGCGTGCGCCGGCAGGCGCCAGTGGCGGAAAGTGGTGAACGGGATCACCGGATCGTCGCGCGCCATCAGGATGTCCGCCGGCACCTGCAGCGCGGACAGGCGCTGCCCGGCGATCGAATAACCGTCGAAATAGTCCTGCAGCGTGGCGAAGGCGGTATGCCTCTGGACCAGCCAGCCGGTCAGCGCGCGGATGTCCAGCTTCAGCACCGCGTCGTCGCAGTCGGCCAGTTCGGGGAACAGTTCGCGCTTGCGCCGCAGCGAGCCGGTCCATTTGCGGCGGAAATACCAGTCGTACATCGCCGGGCCGCGCTCGATGCTGTCCATGGTCAGCGCCGGGTCCAGCACCGGGCATACCGCCGCCACGTGCCGCAGCGGCACGCCGGCGGCGGGCGCGTGCAGGGCCAGGCGCAGCACGAAGTTGCCGCCCAGCGAATAGCCCGCCGCCACCAGCGGCAGGCCGGGGAAACGGCTCGCCACGTCGCCGGCGGCCTGCACCACTTCGCCGATGCGGCAGGAATGGAAGATGCCCGGATTGAGGTGATGGGTATTGCCGTGGTCGCGGAAATTCAGCCGCACCACGTCGAAGCCCCGTTCGAGCATGCGCGCGGCGGTCATGCGCATGTAGCTGGATTCGGCGCTGCCCTCCCAGCCATGCAGCAGCAGCGCCAGGCCGACCGGGGCATTGCCCGGCAGGCGGCTGTGCCAGGCCTGCAGGCGCACGCCGTCGCCACCGTCGAGGATCAGTTCGCGGGTAACCGCGCCGCTGGACGCAAGCAACCGCTGGCCATGGCGCAGGCGCACGCCGCTGGACGCCAGCATCGACTGCAGGTGCGGATTGCGCAGCCAACGCGGCGGCTGGTACTGGGCGGCGCTCAACATGGCGCTCATGCTGCGCGCTCCCGGCGGGAGAAGGCGTGAACCGCCAGCGTCGGCCGGCAGCCCCTCACGAGCGGCCTGCAGCGCCGCCCGGCAGCCGCGCGCACGCGGGACACGAGGGCGTTCCGGGCATCGCATGCGGCTTGCAGGACGAACGCCACGGAAACACGCCGTTACGGACCTTCCATCGCCGCCACGATGCGCGCGCGCGAAGTCTCGGCGATGCGCCGGCGCCCTTCCAGGTCGTGGCTGCCGACCGGCTCGAGGAAATGCACCTCGGCACGCCGCGCCGGCTCGCCCAGCAGGCGCAGGAAGTTGCCGAAGAAGCTCTCGCCCGGCGCGAACGCGACCCGCGTCTGCGCGTCGCCGCGCACGCCGTAACGCAGCGCCACCGGCTGCACCGGCACGCCGGTCTCGACTGCGGCCTGGAAGATGCGCGCATGGAACGGGCCGACCTCGTGTCCGCCACGGGTGCGGCCTTCCGGGAATACCGCCACCGGCCGGCCCTCGCGCAGCCGGTTGGCCATTTCCTCCATCACCCCGCCCAGCGACTCGGTGTTGCCGCGCTGGTGGTAGATGGTGTGGCCGCGGCTGGCCAGCCAGCCGACCAGCGGCCAGCCGGCGATCTCGCGCTTGGCGACGAAGCCGACCATCTTCTGGCTGTGGATCATGCTGATGTCGACCCAGCCGACATGGTTGGCGACGAACAGCACCGCCCCCGGCAGCGGCTGGCCGCGGCGGCGCAGGCGGAAGCCGAAGATCCACATCAGCCCGCCCGACCACCAGCGCACCACCTTGTGTTCCAGCGGGTCGGCAGCCGTGCCGAGGCGGCCGAACGGCGGCGCCATCAGCAGCAGGATCAGCGGCAGGAAGACCACGACGTGGACCAGCAGCAGCGGCACGCGGTACAGATAGCGGAACGCACGCGCCACGCTGCCCGGGCGGGCGGGACGGGGGGAAGTCATCCGCGCACGATACCGGATGCGGTCCGGCTTCCGCCAGCGGACCGACAGCGCCTGCGCGCTGTCACCCGCACACGCAGGCAACGCGGTATAAATCCGTTCACGCCTTCAGGGGAGCGGAAACATGGAGCGGTTATCGCGGTCGCTGGCCGGGGACATGCTGCCCCTGTTCTCGGCGGCGCTGGAACAGGTCGACAGCGGCGTGATCCTGTTCGATGCCCAGAACCGCATCGTGCATTTCAACAAGGCCATGGAAGTCCTGTCCGGCTGGCCGTGCGCCGAGGCGGTGGGCCGCAACCTGGGCATCCTCGCGCCTGCGGCCATGCGCGAACGCTATGACAGCGACCTGCATCCGGGCTCGGCCAACCGCGTGCGGGAACTGGCCAGCCAACCGCGCGACGTGCAGCTGGTGCGCAAGGACGGGCAGATGCGCTGGATCAGCGTGTCGCTGGCACAGACGCCCGGCGCGGACGGCCAGCTGCACATGGCTTTCATCCGCGACGTGACCGCCCGGCGCCAGCGCCAGGAACGCGAGCGGCTGCTTTCGCTCGGCTTCGACGAGACCCAGAGCGCGGTCCTCATCGCCGACGCGCGCGGCCGTGTCGTGCATCTGAACAAGGGCTTCTGCCGGCTGTTCGGTTTCGATGCCAGCCAGGCCCTGCGCCGCCATGTCGCAAGGCTGCTGGTGCCGGACCGCCCGCGCCGCCGCGCGGTACTGGCCCATGCCAAGCGCCTGCTGGCCGGCGACCCGGTGTGCTGCGACGAGCGCGTGGCCTGCCGCGACGGCCGCCCGCTATGGTGCTCGATCAGCATCAACCCGATCTTCGACGACTACGGCACGCTGGCCAACCTGGTCATCGTGCTGATGGACATCACCCACACCAAGGTGCACGAGGTACTGCAGCACCGGATGCTGGACGCGCTGGTGCGCGAGGTGCCCACCAGCGAGGTGATGCAGATGATGTGCCGCGACGTGGAGCAGACCGCGCCGCAGGTGCTGTGCTCGGTGTTGCGGGTGGAGGACGGGCGGCTGCGCACCCTGGCCGCGCCCAGCCTGCCCGAAGCCTATACGCGGCAGGTGGACGGCATACCGGTCGGCCCCGGCGTGGGCAGCTGCGGCACGGCCGCGCATACCGGACAGATGGTGGTGGCGCGCGACATCGCGCTGGATCCGAACTGGCAGGGCATCAGCCACCTGGCGCTGGAACATGGGCTGGCGGCGTGCTGGTCCACGCCGATCAAGGCCAGCGACGGCCGCGTGCTGGGCACCTTCGCCTTCTATTACCGCCACCCGCACGAACCCGACGCCTTCCATCGCCGCCTGGTCGAAGTGATAGTGCACCTGTGCGCGCTGGCGCTGGAGCGCGAGGAAGCGCGCAACCGCATCCGCCGGCTGGCCTTCTACGACGACCTGACCGGCCTGCCCAACCGCAACCTGCTGCACGCCCAGACCGACCAGGCGATCGCCACGGCAGGTGCTGCCGGCCAGGCGCTGGCGGTGCTGTTCATCGACCTGGACCGGTTCAAGCAGATCAACGACTCGTTCGGCCATCCGGGCGGCGACCAGCTGCTGCGCGCGGTCTCGCGCCGCCTGCAGGACGAGGCCGGCACGGCCGACATCGTCGGCCGCCTGTCCGGCGACGAGTTCGTGATGGTGCTCAGCTCCTGCGATGCGCAAGTGGCCGGCGAACGCGCCGAGCGCATCCTGCGCCGGCTGTCGCTGCCGCTGCAGTTGGACGATGTGCAGATCCGGCCGTCGGCCAGCGTCGGCATCAGCATGTTCCCGCACGACGGCCATGACACCGAGACCCTGCTGCACCATGCCGACATGGCCATGTACCAGGCCAAGAACAGCGGCCGCAACGGCGCGCGCTTCTATTCCCGGGAAATGGACCACAACGCGCAGGAACGGCTGGCGCTGGAGACGGCGCTGCGCGAAGCGGTCGAACGGCGCCAGCTGCACCTGCATTACCAGCCGCAGGTCGGCATCGGCGATGGCTGCCTGCGCGGCGTGGAGGCGCTGGCACGCTGGCGGCACCCGCACCTGGGCGATGTATCGCCGATGCGGTTCATTCCGCTGGCCGAGGAATGCGGCCTGATCGGCGACATCGGCCACTGGGTATTGGAGGAAGCCTGCGCGCAGCTGGCGCGGTGGCGGCGCGCCGGGCTGGAGGTACCGTCGGTGGCGGTGAACCTGTCGCCCACCAACTTCCACGACCTGGAACTGCCGCTGCGGATCGAACAGGTGCTGCGGCGCGAAGCGCTGGCGCCGGGCGACCTGACCGTGGAGATCACCGAGGACGTGCTGCTGGACACCGACCCCAGCACCCTGCGCACGCTGCATGCGGTGCACGCGCTGGGCGTGCGCCTGTCGATGGACGACTTCGGCACCGGCTACTCCAGCCTGAGCTACCTGCGCCTGCTGCCGATCAGCGAACTCAAGCTGGACCGCAGCTTCGTCCGCGGCATCGAGAGCGACGAAGTGGCCAGCGCCCTGACCCGGGCCATCGCCCATATCGGCCAGAGCCTGCGGCTGACGGTGGTTGCCGAGGGCGTGGAAAGCGCCGAACAGCTGCGCCTGCTCGGCGAACAGGGCTACTGCATCGCGCAGGGCTACCATTTCACGCCGGCCCTGCCGGCGCCCGAACTGGAATCCTGGATACGCGGGCGCATGCCGGCGATCCGCACCGCACAGGCGTAACGCGGGGCAACGCCCCGCTGAAGCCCTACCGGCAAAGCCCCGCCGGGCGCTGCCCGGCGCTACAGGGCTCGCGTGGCCGGCCTTCGTGTAGAGCGGGGCGACGCCCCGCTGCGGACTTCCCACCGGCCATGCGCCGTCGCCACCATCCGCTCAGGCCGGCACCACCGCCAGGGTCAGGCGCGAAATGCATACCGGCTTGCCGGCCTCGTTCTCGATGCGGATTTCCCAGACCTGGGTGGTGCGCCCGACATGCAGCGCACGGGCGGTGCCGGTGACCATGCCGGAGCGGACCGCGCGCAGATGGTTGGCGTTGATTTCCAGGCCCACGCAGACCTGGCTGGCGGTATCCACGCACAGGTTGCCGGCACTGCTGCCCAGCGTCTCGGCCAGCACGACCGAGGCACCGCCATGAAGCAGGCCATATGGCTGGCGGGTACGCTCGTCCACCGGCATGGTCGCCTGCAGCCAGTCCTCGCCGGCGCCGGTGAAGACGATGCCGAGGTGGTCGATCAGGGTGCCCCGGCTGAGGCGGTTGAGTTCGTCCAGTGAAACGGGTGCGCGGAAAGCCATGTCGATGACCATTGTGGAATCGGCGTCAGTTTAAAGCGCGGCGCCGCGGCCGGGTTCAAGCGAACAGATCGTCCTGCGGCGGCGGATAGACCAGCCGGCCATCGAGCAGGCGCGCGGTGTCGGTCAGCATGTGTGCCTGCGCATGGCTGGCGTCGAGGATGTGCAGCACGTCGATGCCGCGCACGGTGAGCACATCGGCGATCAGGCGGCGGTGGCAGCGCCACCACACCGCTTCGGCGCACATCAGCGCGGTGCGGCGGCGCGCGGCCAGTTCCAGCAGCAGCGCCAGGCCTTCGGCGAACTCGACGCTGTCCAGGTGGTCTGGCATAGCCCTGGAAGGCGGCGTTGCGCCAGGCGCGGTTGGGCGAGCCCGGCAGCGCGCGGCGGCGTCCGCCCAGTTGCGGCAGCCAGAGGTAATCCAAGCCCGCGACCGGCAGCGTGTTGGCCATCGCCTCGCCGGCGAACCAGGGATAGCGCCGCGAGCCGGGAAAGCGGCGCACGTCGGCCACGGCCTGGATGCCGTACCCGGCCAGCAGGGCGAGGAACCCGTCCCAGTCGCGGGTGGAGTGGCCGATGGTCCAGATCGTGGCGACACCGGCCATGTCAGCCGATCTTCTCCAGCACCGCGCCGCGATGCAGGGCGATGTGCTCGGTGCGGTCGCTGCGGATCTCGTACTGCGGGTCGTCCTCGCTGCAGCGGTGCATGTGGCCCTTGTACGGCGTATCGCGGACATGGACCTTGATGACGTGGCCGCTGACGCGGCCGGCCTCGGAATTCCAGCGGACGTGGTCGCCGACTTTGAAAGCGTGGCTCATGCCGGGTCTCCGTGCGGGAAAGTGTCGTCATTGCAGCCGAAGCCGCGTCCACGTCCCGTGTGCATGCGCGCTACAGGATCGGCACCAGCCCGGCGCCGAACGCGGTCAGCATGCGCACCAGCAGCCATTTCGGGCCGACGTCGACCTCGGGGAAATCGCCCACCGGCGCATAGCAGCGGCGGAAGTCCGGATCGTGCCGCGACAGCGGGAGCGGACACTCCGGCCCCGGCTGGAATTCGTAGTTGGTAGCGTAGCGCCACGGCCAGACATCGAGGATGGGCAGGGCTTCGGACGCCTTGCCCAGGCTGTAGTTCAGGCCCGAGAACACCGGCGCCTTCTCCCGCGACGCCACGACCCAGGCGTTGGCCGGCTCGATGTCGCGCAGGATGCTCTGCGCCAGCCGCTCGGCGAAAACCGGATCGTCGATGATCACCGCGCCTTCGGTGTTGTAGTTCTCGCTGCGCGGATCGAAGTTGTGGGTGCCGACCACGCCGATGCGGCGGTCCACCACCAGCGACTTGGCGTGCAGGCCCATGCGCGCGCCGCGCCGGGTCACCGGCAGCGGCCGGTTCGCCGCCTTGCTGCCGAGGAACGAGGGCCGCGTCTCGGTACGCAGCACTTCGCGCTCGACCTCGCTGCCGTCCGCGCCCGCGCGGCGCCCGAAGCCGCTGCCGCGCACGTTGCTGCCGGCCGCGCTCTCGCCGATCACGCGATCCGGCGCAGGCGCAGGCGCCTCGTCCAGCGCCGCGGACAGCAGGTTGGCCGGCGCTACCGGCGCGTCCAGCGGGAACGGCTTGTATTCGTAGACATCGAAGCCCAGCACGCGCAGGTTGCGGCGCTTGTACTTGTAGGCCATGGCATAGACGATCGGGTTGTCCGTCGCCGCCAGGCTGTTGGTGGACACCACCACCCGCGGCGGCGCCTGCCGCGCGCGCAGGTCCTTGAACAGTTTCTGCGCCGGCTTGGACAGCACCAGATAGGGCGTCTGCAGCAGCACTTCGGACTTCGCGCCGGAGATGAGTGCGTCCAGCCGCGGCTCGGTCGCCTGCACCGGCTGCTCGCGGCGGTGCTTGCGCGGCAGGTCGGCGACATAGGCCACCGACCGTACCGGCAGCGCGGCATCGACGAAGGCCTCGGCGACGAACGCCGCGTCGGCGGCCTCGGCGGCGGCGCGCGCCACCCGCTCCGGACGCCGGAAGTGCGCTTCCGGCAGTGGCGGCACACCCTGCTTCAGCAGGGTCCGGCCGACGTCGTTGAGGCGTTCGGCCGGTACGCTGCGGCGCGCCTCCCAGAAAGCCTGGAAGTTGGCCGCCATCGCGCGCGCCTCGGGGCCGGCGACGACCACGTCGCGGTCGCGGAAGTTGTACTCGCTGTCCCAGTCGTAATAGTCGTCCTGGTAATTGCGGCCGCCAACCACGCCGATGACGTCGTCCACCACCAGCAGCTTGTTGTGCATGCGCTGGTTGAAGCGCCGGAAGCAGCACAGCACGCTGCCGGCATAGTCGAAATAGTTGAGCTTGGCCTTGCCGAAGGTGGGGTTGTAGACGCGCAGCTCGAAGTTGGCGTGCGCGCCGGACAGCGCGCCGAGCATCTGCAGGTCGGAGATAGCCGAGAGCTGGTCGATCAGCACCCGTACCTTGACCCCGCGCCGGGCCGCGTCCAGCAGCGCATCGATGATCATGCGCGCGCTGTCGTCGGTATCGAAGATGTAGGTCTGCAGGTCGACGCTGCGGCTGGCGCTGCGGATCAGGTTCAGGCGCGCCACCAGCGACAGCTCGCCCTCGTCCACCAGCGTCGCGTAGTGCCGCGGCGCGCCGGCGGCAGTGGAATCGGCGATGGCCCGTGCGCCCAGCGCGCGCAGCGGCGAATCCAGCGCGCAGCGGTTGGCGCGGTCGCAGTCCAGCGCGGTGGAGCGGGCGGCCACGGCGATGCCCTGCGCGCGCTCGCGCTGCTGCGGCGACAGCGACACGCAGCCGCCGGCCAGCAGGGCCGAGCCCAGCAACAGGAGACGGAGCAGCAGGTTCACGATTCGGGGGCGCCGACCAGGCGCGTACGCAGTATGAAAGTCACTCGGTCACTCAGGGCGATCTGCCAGCTGTCCATGCCGTAACGACCGCGCAGGACGGTACCCCGGCTGACAAGATCGCAATCATAGCCGGGGCGTGCGCATTCAGGCTCCTCCAGGTGCAGGACCTCGCGCCGGCTGATGCCGCGGATGGTCAATCGCCCCTGCACGTCGCCCCCGCGCTCGACGATGTCCGGTTCATAGGGGTCGGACTCGAACTCGACCAGCGGGTGCCGCTGCGCGTCGAAGAATTCCTCGCCGCGCATCCAGCCGGTGTAGCGCGGCTTTCCCGGAATCTCGACGTACTGGGTGAACATGCGCAGGCGCACCTGGTGGCGGCCATCGGGCAGCACCGTGATCCAGCCGTCGAAGCGCGGAAACTCGCCCTCGATCTTCTGCCCGAAGCGGGTGCGTATTTCGAAACCGAAGCGCGAATGGGTGGTATCGAACTGCAGCGGCTGCGCCGCGGATGCCGCGCCCGTCGCCGCCAGCCATGTCAGCAGCAGTCCACAACGCACCCACCGCATGCGCTCAGCCCCTGTCCACGGCCTTGGGGCGGCGTACCGCCACGCCCCCGGAAGCACGCCCGGTCACTCTCCGCTCCGCATGTCCGGGCACCCGGGTCATGCCGGCCGGCACGCCCCGCGCTCGGCCAAGGGCCGCGGGCCGGGGCTCGCGACGGGCCGCGACCATGTGCTCAGGGCCACCAGAACGCGGCCAGGCGGGCGATGCCCGGTTCGATGGCCGCCGCCATCGGCAGCGACAGCACCGCCACCGAGGCGGTGGGCATGCCACGGTAGTCGCCGGACTGGCCGCTGTGCATCAGCGCCACCAGCCGCTCCATGCCCGGGTTGTGGCCGACCAGCAGCAGGCGCTCGACCTCCCGGTGCTCGTCCACCAGCGCGGCGAGGGTGCCGGGCGTGGCGTCGTAGATCCGCTCTTCCAGCCGCTGCTCGACGTAGCCGGTCAGCGACAGCACCGCCTCCAGCGTTTCGCGCGCGCGCCGCGCCGGCGAGCACAGCACCCGGTCCGGCACCAGCCGCTGCTCCTGCAGCCAGCGGCCGGCTGCCTCGGCCTCGGCCAGGCCATGCGGGGAAAGCGGACGGTCGATGTCGGCCAGGCCATTGTCGGCCGGCTCGGCGTGGGCATGTCGCAGCAGAATCAGTTCACGCATGAGGGTTCATTAGCTCCGGGTCAGACCTTGTTCAACCATTTCAGAAGCGGCTCCCAGTCCTGCTGGTGTTCGCGGACCTGGGCGGAGTGGTAATCGAACAGGCTGCGGCCCAGGCCGACCATGACCACGTAGCTCTGGCTGTCGCGCAGCTGCGCGACGACCTCGTACGGCCATTGCGCCAGCATCTGCCGCGCCTGCTGCGACGTCTGCGTCCACGGCTTGGTGCGGTTGAGCACCAGGCCCACCGGCAGCGCGCGGCTGTGCACGCGCTTGACCTTGGCCAGACTGTTCAGGAAGCCGACTATCGCCTCGATGTCCAACGCCGAGGGCAGCACCGGCACCACGACGGCGTCGGCCGCGTCGAGGAAGCGCTCCAGATCCTCGGCATAGGCGCCGGCCGGCGCATCGATGATCAGTTGCCCGGTGTCGTCGGGAATGAGCTTTTCCCAGTTCTTCTTGCGGTGCACGTCCACCGGCAGCACGGCGCTGTCCAGTACCGCGCGGCGTTGCGCCCAGCGCGTGCTGGACCCCTGCGGGTCGGCGTCGGCGATCACAGTGGCCTGCCCGGCCAGCGCCGAATGCGCGGCCAGATGGGTGGCGATGGTGGTCTTGCCGACACCGCCCTTGGAGCCGGCCACCAGGATCGTCTTCATGCACGCCTCGTTTTGCGCGGGACTGACCGCAGCGTACACCGGCGCGCGACGGCCGCGGTAGTCGGTGCGTGAGGACGGCAGCCGCCCGTGCGCCCCGTGGTGCGCGAAGGGACTCTGCCGGGAACGCCGGCGCGCGCCTGCGGGCATGGCGCGCTTTGCTATCTTTACCGCCCGTGCCGGAGTCTCCATGAGCGAACTGCAGGACCTGACCGCGCTGATCCGCGCCAACACGCCGCTGATCGTCATCGAAACCCCGGACGAGGCGCGGATCGTGGACCTGTTCCGGCAGGCGCTGATGCACGTGTGGCGTGCGCTGTACCGCTGGTCGATCACCGAAGGCCTGCGCCGCATCGACATGGACCGCGAGGACGAGGCGGTCGGCCCGCCCGATGCCAGTTCGGCGCTGCGGATGATCCAGGAAGCCGGACAGCGCGGCATCTACCTGCTGCTCGATTTCCACCCCTACCTGGGCTATGCCAGCCACCAGCGCCTGCTGCGCGACCTCGTGCAGCGCCGCCACAGCCAGCCGCACGTGCTGGTGCTGGTCGGCACCAAGGTGGAGCTGCCGGCCGAACTGGAAGCGCTGGCCACCCGCTTCAACCCGCGCCTGCCCGACGCCAACGCGCTGCTGAAGATGCTGCGCGAGGAAGCGGCCGCCTACGCCGGCGAGAACGGCGGCCGCAGAGTGGAAGTGGACCAGGAGGCGGTGCGGCAGATCCTGCGCAACCTGCAGGGCCTGAGCCTGACCGACGCGCGGCGCATCGGCCGCCAGCTGATCTACAGCGACGGCGCGCTGCGCGCCGACGACCTGCCGCAGCTGGCGAAGCTGAAGTTCGAACTGCTCAACCGCAGCGGCCACCTGCACTACGAGTACGACAGCGCGCGCTTCGGCGACGTGGCCGGCGCCGCGCGGCTCAAGCGCTGGATCGAACAGCGCCGCGCGGTGTTCGTCGCCGGCGACGCGCCGCCCGGGCTGGATCCGCCGCGCGGCATGCTGCTGCTCGGCGTGCAGGGCTGCGGCAAGTCGATGCTGGCCAAAGCCACCGCCGCCGGCTTCGGCGTACCGCTGCTGCGGCTGGATTTCGGCATGCTCTACAACAAGTACCACGGCGAGACCGAGAAGAACCTGCGCGATGCGCTGGCCTCGGCCGAGCAGCTGGCGCCGTGCGTGCTGTGGATCGACGAGATCGAGAAGGGCCTGGCCAGCAGCGGCGAGGACGGCGGCGTCTCGCGCAGGGTGCTGGGCTACCTGCTGACCTGGATGGCCGAGCGCAAGGGGCCGGTGTTCATCGTCGCCACCGCCAACCAGGTACAGGAACTGCCTGCCGAACTGCTGCGCAAGGGCCGCTTCGACGAAATCTTCTTCGTCGACCTGCCCACGCCCGACACCCGCGTGGAACTGCTGCGCCTGCACCTGGGCAGGCGCGGGCTGGACGCCGGGGGCTTCGCCCTGCCCGCACTGGCGGCCGCGGCCGACGGCTTTTCCGGCGCCGAGATCGAACAGGCGGTGGTGGCCGGGCTGTACGCCGCGCATGCGGCGCGCGCGCCGCTGGACACCGACCTGCTGATGGCCGAAATCCGCAATACGCGGCCGCTGTCGGTGCTGATGGCCGAGCAGGTGCAGGCGCTGCGCGAGTGGGCGCACGGACGCACGGTGTCGGCCGATTGAACTGCGGAGGCGCAGCCAACCAGTCCGTCACGCGGGACAGTCCCGCACAGCAGCGTCACCGGCGAACGCCCCGGCAGACGCCGCGGGAGCATGGCTCTCCTCCTTCGCGTTGAGCGGGCAAAGCCCCGCTGGAGCATTCCCGGCCAAGGCGGACAGCGGCCGACGCCCCCAGTTGGCATGATCGGCCGGCAGGACCAGAGCCCGCCGGCATCGCGCAGGGCTCAGGGCCAGGCCGGCGGGTTCTCGGCCCAGGCCTGCTGCACCTCGGCCAGGCGCGCGCGCTCGGCGTCGCTCCACAACGGCAGCAGCTGCGGGAAGCGTGCCGGGGTGTTCCACTGCTCCGGCTCGGTGCGCACCGCTGCCGCATACCATTCCAGCGCCTCGCCCCTGCGATCCAGCGTCCACAGCGCCAGGGCCAGGGTCGGCGGCGCCCAGCTGGCGTTGCCGCGCGTGCCGCTGGCTGCCTGCGTCCACAGCGCCAGTGCGCCCTCGGCATCGCCATGGCGATACAGGTCCCAGGCCTGGTTCCAGCGGATGCCGCGCGACTGCAGCGAGTTTTCCGAAACCGCCGCCAGCGCTTCCTGGTAGAGCTTGGCCGCCAGATCCGTGCGGCCCTCGGTGTAGGCGATGCCGGCCAGCTGGACGGTGGCGTCCACGCTCCTGCGCCCGCGTTCGCGCAGTTTCATCAACTGATCGACCAGCCCCGCCTGTTCCGGCGGCAGCGCCTGGATGGGCTTGGCCGCGGTGTCTTCATCGAAATAGAACTCGGCGATCTTCGGCATCCCCTGTGCCCACGCCGTCGAACAGAACAAGCCGGCCAACAGCAACAGGCCGCCAGCCACGCCCTTTATCACCTGCATGTTGCAATCCCCATCGTTCAGCGCCCAGCAAGGATCCGATCCTAACCGCTCGGCCCGCCGGCCGCGAGTCCATCCCGCCGGAGCGGCGGCAGGCGCCAAAACCCGCGCTGGTACAATCGCCGGCCGCGTGCGCGCCGCCCTGGCGCGGCCGCGATGCCAGCCGTTCCTGCAATGGGCCAGCCATGACCAGTACCGCCGAACTCACCTCCCCCGCCTCCGCCAACACACCGCTGATCGGCGTGCGCGATGCCGATTACACGCTGGAGCACAAATACACCCGCACCGACGGCCGCATCTACCTGAGCGGCGTGCAGGCCCTGGTGCGCCTGCCGCTGATGCAGCAGCAGCGCGACATGGCGGCCGGGTTGAACACCGGCGGCTTCGTCAGCGGCTACCGCGGCTCGCCGCTGGGTGGTTTCGACCTGGAGCTGTGGCGCGCACGCAGGCACCTGGAAGCGGCCAGGGTGAAGTTCGTGCCGGGCCTCAACGAGGACCTGGGCGCGACCATGGTGTGGGGTACGCAGCAGGCCAACCTGTTTCCCGGTGCCAACGTCGATGGCGTGTTCGGCATGTGGTATGGCAAGGGCCCGGGCGTGGACCGCTGCGGCGACGTGTTCAAGCACGCCAATGCCGCCGGTACCTCGAAACACGGCGGCGTGCTGGCGCTGGCCGCCGACGACCATGCCTGCCGCAGCTCCACCCTGCCGCACGGCAGCGAGGAGGAGTTCGTCAGCGCGATGATGCCGGTGCTGAACCCGGCCGGCGTGCAGGACATCCTCGACATGGGCCTGGTCGGCTGGGCGATGAGCCGCTACACCGGCCGCTGGATCGGCTTCAAGACGATTGCCGAGACGGTGGAGTCCTCGGCCTCGGTGGACGTCAACCCGTTCGCCCGCCAGATCATCCTGCCGGAAGATTTCGACATGCCGGCCGCCGGCCTCAACATCCGCTGGCCGGACCCGCCGCTGGAGCAGGAAATGCGCCTGCACCGCTATGCGGTGAAGGCCGCGCAGGCGTTTGCCCGCGCCAACGGCATCGACAAGGTGGTGATGGATTCGCCGCAGGCGCGGCTGGGCATCGTCACCACCGGCAAGAGCTACCTGGACGTGCTGCAGGCGCTGGAATACCTGGGCCTGGACGAGAAGGCCTGCGCCGACATCGGCATCCGCGTCTACAAGGTGGGCATGACCTGGCCGCTGGAGCCGCAGGGCATCGGTGAATTCTCCCGCGGCCTGCAAGACATCGTCGTGGTGGAGGAGAAGAAGGCCTTCATCGAGCGGCAGATGAAGGAATACTTCTACAACTGGCCGGCCAATTGGGGTGCGCGCCCGTCCATCGTCGGCAAGTACGACGAACAGGGCGAGTGGATCCTGCCGTCCACCGGCGAGCTGACCCCGGCGACGATTGCCGGCGTGATCGGCCGCCGCATCCAGCGGTTCTTCAATACCGAATCGATTGAAGAACGCCTGCGCTGGATGGACGTCAAGGAAGCCGAGATGGCGCTGCCGCGCGCGCAGTTCCCGCGCGTGCCGCATTACTGCTCCGGCTGCCCGCACAACACCTCCACCAAGGTGCCGGAAGGCTCGCGTGCGCTGGCCGGCATCGGCTGCCACTACATGGTGACGTGGATGGACCGCGCCACCGACACCTTCACCCACATGGGCGGCGAAGGCGTCACCTGGGCCGGGCAGGCGGCGTTCACCGACACCGAGCACGTGTTCCAGAACCTCGGCGACGGCACCTATTTCCACAGCGGTTCGCTGGCGATCCGCCAGGCGATCGCCGCCGGCGTCAACATCACCTACAAGATCCTCTACAACGATGCGGTGGCGATGACCGGCGGCCAGCCGGTGGACGGCACTCTGACCGTGCCGCAGATCGCTCAGCAGATGCATTCGGAGGGCGTGCACACCATCGTGCTGCTGTCCGACGACATCGCCAAGTGGAAGCTGCGCCGCCACGAGTTCCCGCACGAGGTCGAGTTCCACGACCGCGCCGAGCTGGACGCGGTGCAGCAGCACCTGCGCACGGTGAAGGGCACCAGCATCCTGATCTTTGACCAGACCTGCGCCACCGAGAAGCGGCGCCGCCGCAAGCGCGGCAAGCTGGTCGATCCGCCCAAGCGCACCATGATCAACTCGCTGGTCTGCGAAGGCTGCGGCGATTGCGGCGAAAAGAGCTTCTGCGTCTCCGTGCTGCCGAAGGAAACCGAGTTCGGGCGCAAGCGCGACATCGACCAGTCCAACTGCAACAAGGACTTCTCCTGCACCACCGGCTTCTGCCCGAGCTTCGTCACCGTGCACGGCGGCCAGCTGCGCAAGGGGCAGAAGAGCAGTGCCGCCAGCCTGCTCGACAACCTGCCCGACCCGGTGTTCCGCAGCGACCTGTCCCAGCCCTGGAACATCCTGATCACCGGCGTCGGCGGCACCGGCGTGGTCACCATCGGCGCGCTGCTGGGCATGGCCGGGCACCTGGAGGGCAAGGGCGCGACCGTGCTCGACCAGACCGGTCTGGCGCAGAAGGGCGGCGCGGTCACCACCCACATCCGCATCGCCAACACCCCGGCCGACATCCATGCCGTGCGCATCGCCGCCGGCGAGGCCGACCTGGTGCTGGGCTGCGACATGGTGGTGGTCAACGACTACTGGGCTCTGTCCAAGGTGCGCGGCGAGCGTTCGCAGGTGGTGCTCAACACCTACGAAGCGATGCCGGGCACCTTCACCACGCACCCGGACATGCAGTTCCCGGCCGCCGACATCATCGCCGGGGTCAAGGTGGCGCTGGGCGGGCGCGACCCGATCCTGCTCGACGCCACCCAGCTGGCCACCGCGCTGCTGGGCGATGCGATCGCCGCGAACCTGTTCATCCTCGGCTTCGCCTGGCAGCAGGGGCTGGTGCCGCTGTCGCTGGAAGCGCTGATGCGCGCGGTCGAACTCAACGGCGCCGCCATCGAGATGAACCAGCGCGCTTTCGCCTGGGGCCGCCTGGCCGCGATCGACCCGCAGGCGGTGCAGCAGGCCGCCGGGCTGGTGCGCAACGCGCCCACCGAGGCCGAGCGCACCCCGGGCACGCTGCGCGAGCTGCCGCCGGGCGAATGGGAAGGCAGCGAGGCCGGCGCGCCGTCGGCGCCGCGCAATCCGGGCAACGAACCGGAAGTGCGCGGCCTGCCCTCCAGCGACCCGCGCCCGGGCGACATCACCTTCCCGACCCTGGACGACGCGCGCCTGTCGCGTTCGCTGGACGAACTGATCGCCCGCCGCAGCGGCTTCCTCATCGACTACCAGGATGCCGCCTACGCCACCCGCTACCGGCAGCTGGTCGATGCGGTGCGCAGGGCCGAGCAGCGCGTGGCGCCGGACAGCACCGCGCTGACCGAGGCGGTGGCGCGCTATTTCTTCAAGCTGATGGCCTACAAGGACGAGTACGAGGTGGCCCGCCTGTACACCAGCGGCGACTTCATCAAGCGCGTGGCGCAGCAGTTCGAGGGCGACTACCAGGTGCGTTTCCACCTGGCGCCGCCGTTGTTCGCCAAGCGCGACGAACAGGGCCGGTTGCAGAAGAAGGAATACGGCCCGTGGATGTTCAAGGCCTTCGGCCTGCTGGCCAGGCTCAAGGGCCTGCGCGGCGGCCGCTTCGACGTCTTCGGCTACACCGCCGAGCGGCGTGGCGAGCGCCAGCTGATCGCCGACTACGAGCGCACCCTGCAGGAACTGCTGGGCACGCTCGATGCCGGCCGGCTGGCGCTGGCGGTGGACATCGCCAGCATCCCCGAGCACATCCGCGGCTACGGCCACGTCAAGGAAGCGCACCTGCACGAAGCCAAGGCCCGCGAAGCGGCGCTGCTGGCGACGTGGCGCAACCCGAAGGCGCTGCATATCGTGCAGGCGGCCTGATGTATGTGTTCGCTGACATACTCATGAATGTCAGCGAACGCTTGCTTCAGCTGGGTTGGGCACGCCCAATGTAAGCGAGTGCTTACATTTGCCTCAATGTAAGCACTCGCTTACATTGGACCGCATGGCCGCCCTCAAGACTCCTGCCGACCTGGGCAATGTGATCCTGCAGCGCCGCAAGGCGCTGGGCTGGGACCAGGCACGCCTGGCCCATGAGGCCGGCGTCAGCCGGCAATGGATCATCGAAATCGAGAAAGGCAAACCCAGGGCGGAACTGCAACTGGTACTGAGGGCGCTCAATGTTCTCGGCATCGAACTCGATGCCCTCCCCCGCGAAGCCCCCAAAGCCTCCGGAGGCCCGACGCTGGACCTTGCAGACGTCGACCATATCGTCGAATACAGCCGGACCGGGCCGGACAATGCATTTGGCTCATGGCTCCAAGCCCTGCGCAAGCCTGCCTCCGCTCTCTCCGTATTGGAGAAGCAGCAAAAGAAGTACAGCGCACGGCTCAACTCCGCGCCTGAAGAACAACAGAGGTTGCCACCCGACCCCAAGGCACCGCCGAGCGGCGGCCGGAAGGGGAAGAAATAGTGGCGCTGGCGCTCCTGTTGTCCGGGCGCGTCGCCGGACGGCTGGAAGCCGATGGCGACGGCAACCCGAGGCTGCGCTATGCCGATACCTGGCTCGACACCGCCGGCGCCTACCCCGTCTCGCTCAGCCTGCCGCTGACGCAACGGGATTTCCCACCGCAGACGGTCTCCGCCGTCCTGTGGGGATTGCTTCCCGACAACGAGAGCCTGCTGCAGCGCTGGGGTTCGCATTTCCATGTTTCCCCGCGCAATCCCATGGCCTTGCTCTCCCACGTCGGCGAAGACTGCGCCGGCGCGGTGCAGTTCGTAGGCGATGAACGGCTTGAAAGCATCCTGGCAGGCGCCGGCGACCGGATTGAACCACTGAGCAACGCCGAACTGGCAGGCCGGCTGCGGCGCCTTCGCCAGGACGGTGGCATGGCGCGCAATGTGGACGACGTCGGGCAATTCAGTCTCGCGGGCGCGCAATCCAAGATTGCCCTGTTGAAGCAGGACGACGGCAGTTGGGCCATTCCCGCTGGGCGTATCCCCACCACCCATATCCTGAAACCACCGGGCGGCGACTACGACGGCTTCGTCGAGAACGAGATGTTCTGTCTACGGCTGGCACGGGCACTCGGCCTGCCGGCCGCCACGGCAGAGAAGATCGAGATCGACGGGGAAACCGCCATCTGCATCAGCCGCTACGACCGCGCCCGCATGAACGGCAATCTGGTGCGCGTGCATCAGGAGGATTTCTGCCAGGCCCTGGGCGTGATGCCCCAGATCAAATACCAGAGCCAGGGTGGGCCGGGGCCGGCCGATCTGGCAAAGGTACTGTGGGATCACTCATCGCAGCCGCGCAACGACGTGGCGACCTTGTTCCAGGCAGTGGCCTTCAACTACCTCATCGGCGGCACGGATGCCCATGCCAAGAACTACTCGCTGCTGTTCGGCGCCGGCGGCAACGTCCGTCTTGCTCCGCTGTACGACATTTCCAGTGCCCTGCCCTACCCGCAACTGCAGAAACGCAAGATCAAGATGGCGATGAAGGTTGGCAACCACTACCGCTGGTGGGATATCCGCCCGGAAGACTGGCAGGCGACTGCCGCCCGCTTGCGGCTGGAACCGGTATGGGCATTGGATGCGCTTGCCGCCATGTGCCTGCTGCTTCCCGAAGCGGCGCAGCAGGTACGCAGGCAACTGCAGGACGAAGGAATCGTCCATCCGGTAATCGACCGGTTGCTGCACGAAATCCAGCTGTCCTGCGAACGCTGCCTGGCAAAGTTCCAGGCCAGCTGACGGCATACAGGCGCCCCGCACTGCACTGCGGGGCGCTTCATGCCACGGCAACCTCAACGCCGCGGCGCAAGAATCTTCGTCAGCAGATCCGCGCGGCCGGCGATGCGGCGCAGGTGCGGGTAGCGCAGGCCGTCGCGGTAGTCGATGCGCACGGTGCGGAAGCTGTCGGCCTGGCGCACGATCAGTTCGACCGGCGTGCCGCCCTTGGCGTCGGTCACCGCCTGCTTCAGGCGCGCGCCGCTGTAAGCCAGGCCGTTGACCGCCACCACGGTGACGTCCTTGGCCAGTCCCGCCTTGAACGCGGGACTGTCCCAGCCGACCGACTGCAGCACGCCATCGCTGCCGGCCTTCAGGCCCAGCGAGTACTGCAGGTCGGTCAGGCCGTCGGCCTCGCCGTCGGCGACCACCAGGTTCGGCGCCTCGCTGTAGTACAGCTCCCAGCCCGCGGCTTCCAGGCCGTCCGGCGCGCCGCCGTCGCGCGCATCCAGGCGCTTGCCGATGAACGCGTCCCAGCCGCCGGGTTGCACCGCTTCCAGTCCCTGCATAACGTCAGCGCGGTCGTACAGGCGGATCTCGCCCTGCTTGCCACCCTGGTGGAAACGCTTGGCGAAATCGTCCAGCGTCACCTTGCCCTTCGACAGGCTGCGCAGCCGCGCGTCCACGCCCAGCCACAGCAGGGTGCTCTCGTTGTAGAACTCGAAGGCGCGCTGCCAGTCGGCCCAGGCCTGCGGTTTCGAATTGAAATCGAGGATGCCCTGGTGGACGGTGTCGTGCAGGTCGCGCCACTGCCGCCCCGGCTGGGTGGCGTAGTTGGCCTGCAGCTGCGCCAGCATCGCCATCGCGTAATCGTGGTTCCACAGGCCCGAGCGCGCGGCCAGCACCACCGCCCAGTACTGGGTCTGGCCCTCGTACATCCACAACTCGTCGTTGTGCATCGGCGCGTTGTAGTGCGGCACCCAGGTCGGGCGCGGGCGCCAGGCCTTGCCGATCCACGCATGGGTGTACTCGTGCGGCAGCAGGTCGTTGTCGGCGTAGGGACGCTCGCCGCGCAGGTAGCCGTCGTGCATGCCGTTCTCGCTGGACTGCGCGTGCTCCAGGCCGATGCCGCTGAACACGTCCGACACCGCCAGCAGGAAGTCGTAGCGCGTGTAGGGGCGCGGACCGAACACCTTGTCGGCCTCATGCACCAGCGCGCGGTGCGCGTCCAGCACCTTCGGGTCGGCCTGCAGCGCCTGCGGGTTCTCGGCCACCACGTCCAGCCATACCGGCTGCGCGGCCTTGTCGTCGAGGGCGAAGCGCTTGAACCAGCGCCCGGCATAGACCGGCGAGTCGATCAGCGTCATCAGCGACACTGGTGCGTAGTGTTCGGTGGCACCGCTGCGCTGGGCGACGTCCAGCGCCGTGCCGCTGCGCCAGCCCTCGGGCAGGCGCAGCGCCGGCTTCACCTGGATGCCGCGCGCATCGAAACCGGCCGGATACAGCACCACGCGGTGCCACTGCAGGTCGAGCAGGTTGGGCGTCATCGCCACCCGGCCCTGGTCGGCGGCGGTCGGCGAGAGGTACTGGAACTCGATGTCCAGCATGTCCACGCCTTCGGGCACCTGCAGGTTGAAGGCGTACATGTCGCCGGCATCGCGGGTCCAATGCAGGGGCTGGCCATTGCCGCGTATCAGCAGCCCGGCCATCTGGTTGATCGGCCCGGTCGGCGCGTGGTTGCCGGGGATCCACTGCGGATACCACAGGGTCAATGGGCCTGGCGCCACCGGGATGCGTTCGCGCACGCGCTGGATGCGGCGCTCGATGTCGCTGGCATCCACCTCCAGTTCGATCACGCCCGGATAGCGGGCCTGCACCTGCATCGCCGCCTGCCGCGCGGCGCCGTCCTGCGCCTGCGCGCACGCCAGCGGCGCCATGCCCAGCACCATTGCCAACAACCAGTTGCGCCCCTGCATCCGTCCACCTGCCCCGCGTTGAAGTTTCCGCATCCTAGCCGGTCCGCACCGGCGTCCGCCGCCAGACCAAGGTGCGGTTGTTGGCCGGCATCGCCACGTCCTCGCGCAGCTCCAGCTCTTGCGCGCGGGCCAGGGCGTCCACCGCCTCGAAACCACGGATGCCCGAGCGCGGATCGCGCGCCTTCAGCCAGCCATCGAAGATGCGGTTGCTGTCGCTGCTGAAGTCGCCGTCGTAGTTGAATGGCCCATAGGCGATGAACAGCGCCCCCGGCGCCATCAGCGACGGCAGCCCGGCGAACAGCGCCTGCACCTCCTCCCAGCCCATGATGTGCAGGGTGTTGGCGGTGAACACCGCATCGAAGCCGGCCACGCCGTCGACGACCGGCAGCGGTGGCGCGGGCTGCAGTCCTTCGCCCACGACCGCCTGCAGTTCCAGCGCCGGCGGCGTGTTGGGCAGCGCGGCCTCGTCCAGCCATCGGCCGATGCCGGGCAGGTGGTCGCGGTGGTCGCTGGCCTGCCAGCGCAGCCACGGCATCGCCGCGGCGAAATGCACCGCGTGCTGGCCGGTGCCGCTGCCGATCTCCAGCACATTGCGCGCAGCGCCGAGGTGGCGCCGCAGCACCGCCAGGATCGGTTCGCGGTTGCGGTCGCAGGATTCGGCGTGGGGCTTGGCGGTCATCGCGGCGGGCTTCTTTCGTGAGCGGTGGGATTGTGCCGCAGGGCCGGTCCGCGCCACGCATGACCATGGTCACTTGTGCCCGCACCGCGCCACGGCCGAGATTCGGGGGTCCCGCGCGATGCCCGCATCGCCACGCCCATGGAGTCCCGCATGCAACGCCGCCAGTTCCTCGCGCTTTCCGGCCTCGGCCTCGCCGGCATGATGCTGCCCAATGCCCGCCTGATCGCCGCCGAAGAGCTGCTGGCGCCGGCCGACGTGGCGCGCAGGAAAGCGTTGGCCGATACCGTGCTGGCGCTGGCCAGGAAGGGCGGCGCCAGCTACTGCGACGTGCGCATCGGCCGTTACCTCAACCAGGCCATCGTCACCCGCGAGGACAAGGTCCAGAACGTCACCAACAGCGAATCGGCCGGTGTCGGCATCCGCGTGATCGTCGACGGCGCCTGGGGCTTCGCCGCCAGCAACCAGTCCACCGACCAGGGCGTGGCCGCCGCGGTGGCGCAGGCGCTGGCCATCGCCCGCGCGAACGCGAAGATCCAGACCAGGCCGGTGCAGCTGGCGCCCACGCCCGGCGTGGGCGAGGTGCGCTGGCAGACGCCGATCCGGCGCAACGCGATGGCGGTGCCGGTCAAGGACAAGGTGGACCTGCTGCTGTCGATAAACGCTGCTGCGCTCAATGCCGGCGCCAGCTTCATCAACTCGCAGCTATTCCTGGTCAACGAGCAGAAATACTTCGCTTCCAGCGACGGTTCGTGGATCGACCAGGACGTGCACCGCATCTGGCTGCCGTTCACCGCCACCGCCATCGACACCGCCAGCAGCAAGTTCCGCACCCGCAACGGGCTGTCGGCGCCGGCCGGCATGGGCTGGGAATTCCTCGATGGCGACGCCGCCGGCAAGTACCACCTGCCCGGCGGAGTGATCGGCTACGGCCACTCCTACGACCCGGTGGAAGACGCCATCGCCGCGGCGAAGCAGGCGCAGGAGAAGCTCAGGGCGCCGTCGGTGAAGCCGGGCAAGTACGACCTGGTGCTGGACCCGTCCAACCTGTTCCTGACCATCCACGAGAACGTCGGCCACCCGCTGGAGCTGGACCGCGTGCTCGGCTACGAGGCCAACTACGCCGGCACCAGCTTCGCCACGCTGGACAAGCGCGATGCCGGCTTCCGCTGGGGCAGCGACATCGTCAACTTCACCGCCGACAAGACCCAGCCCTACAGCCTGGGCGCGGTGGGCTACGACGACGAGGGCGTGAAGTGCCGGCGCTGGGACCTGGTGAAGGACGGCGTCCTGGTCAACTACCAGGCCACCCGCGACGAGGTGCATATCCTCGGCGAGAGCGCCTCGCACGGCTGCAGTTACGCCGATTCGTGGAAGAGCGTGCAGTTCCAGCGCATGGCCAACGTGTCGCTGGCACCGGGCAAGGCGCCGCTGACCCCGGCGCAGATGGTCAAGGACGTGGAGAACGGCATCTACATCCACGGCCGCGGCTCGTACTCCATCGACCAGCAGCGCTACAACGCGCAGTTCGGCGGCCAGCTCTGCTACCAGATCAAAAACGGCGAGATCACCGGCATGGTCGAGGATGCCGCCTACCAGATCCGCACCCCGGAATTCTGGAACGCCTGCTCGGCCATCTGCGACGAACGCGATTTCCGCCTCGGCGGCTCGTTCTTCGACGGCAAGGGCCAGCCGGGCCAGGTTTCGGCGGTGTCGCACGGCTCGGCGACCACGCGCTTCGACGGGGTGAACATCATCAATACGGCGCGGTCGCTGGGATAAGGGCGGGAAGAGCCTTCATCGCCCCGTGCGCGCTGCCACCGCAGCGCACAGGAGCCGCTTGCCTCCCGCGCAGCCGGGCATGCCTGCCCGGCCGGCTTCCCGGGGAAACGGGCAACGGCCTCAGCGCGTCGTATACCCGCCGTTGACCAGGATGGTCTGCCCGGTCATCCACCAGCCCTCGGATACCAGGAAGCGTATCCACGGCACGATGTCCTCGATGTCGGTCAGGCCGGTGCGCGAGAACGGCGACAGCGCCGCCGCGGTCTTGTGGTAGGCCACCGCGTCGGCGCCCTCGGCCGGGTAGAAGAACGGGGTATCCATCGGTCCCGGGCCGATCGCGGTCACCGAGATGCCGCGCCCGCCGAACTCCTTGGCCGCCGCGCGCGTGTAGTGCTCCACCGGCGCCTTGGTGCCGGCGTAGCTGGAATAGAACGGGGTGAACGCGCCCAGCAGCGAGGTCACCAGCGTGCAGATCCTGCCGTTGTCGGCGAGCTGGCGGCCGGCTTCCTTCAGGAAGAAGAACGCGGCCTTGTTGTTCACCGCGTCCATCTCGTCGAACTCGGCTTCGCCGATCTCGGCCATCGGCTTCTTCAGCACCTTGCCGACGGTATTGACCGCGATGTCGATGCGGCCCAGCGCCTGGCGGGCGTCGGCGAACAGTTTCTCGACCGCCCCGGCGCGGGTCAGGTCGGCCTGGAACAGGTGCGCGTTGCTGCCGGCGGCACGCACCGCGGCCGCGGTCGCCTCGGCCTGGCCGCGGGTGGCCAGGCTGTTGTAGTGGATGGCGATGCCGCTGGCGCCGTGCGCGGCGAGGTCGTGGGCGAGCAGGCCGCCCAGGTTCTTGGCGCCGCCGGCGATGAGGGCGGTCTTGCCGTGGATGCGGTGGTCGGTCATGGCGAACTCCCGTGGCTGGAATGCCCACAGAGGCTATCGGCTTGGAATTCCGGATAAAGCCAGCCATCCTGACTTCACTTGTCGGATATCCCGGACAATCGCCATGGACCGCATCGAGCTGTGCCGCATCTTCGTCCGCGTGGTGGACTGCGCCGGCTTCACCCGCGCCGCCGACCAGCTGAACCTGCCGCGCTCCACTGTTTCCGAGGCGGTCCGCACGCTGGAGCAGCGGCTGGGCACGCGCCTGCTCCACCGCACCACCCGCCAGGTCACCCCGACCCAGGACGGGCTGCTGTTCCACGCCCGCTGCCAGCAGCTGATCGCCGACATGGACGAGGCCGAGCAGCTGTTCCGGCAGGCGCCGCATGCGCTGAGCGGCCGCCTGCGGGTGGACGTACCCGGCCGCATCGGCCGCCTGATCCTGGCGCCGGCGCTGCCGCGCTTCCTCGACGCGCATCCGGGGATCGACGTCGAGCTGGGCATGACCGACCGCACCGTCGATCTGGTCGAGGATGGCGTGGACTGCGCGCTGCGGGTCGGCCCGCTGCAGGATTCGCGGCTGGTGGCGCGCGGCCTCGGCCAGCTGCCGCTGGTCAACGTGGCCAGCGCCGGATACCTCGCCGCGCACGGCACCCCCGCCCATCCCCGACAACTGCCCGACCATTGGGGCGTGCGCTACGCCTCGCCCGGCAACGGCCGGGTCGAACCCTGGGAGTGGCGCGAGGACGGCGTGCTGCACGAACAGCCGCTGCGCGGGCGCGTCACCGTCAACAGCGCCGAGGCCTACATCGCCTGCTGCATCGCCGGGATGGGCCTGATCCAGATTCCGGCATACGACGTACGCCGCGAACTGGCCGACGGCACCCTGGTCGAAGTGATGCCCGGCCATCGCGCCGATCCGCTGCCGATGCACCTGCTGTATCCGCACCGGCGGCACCCGTCGCAGCGGCTGCAGGTGTTCGTGGCCTGGTTGCAGGAGGTGCTGGGCGAAGCCGTCCGGTAGCCGGGCAGTGCGCCCGGGCGCAACGCAGAACCGGCGCTTCCCGCGGTTTCTATGTCTAAAGTCACTACCGCTGCAAACGCCTCCCCGCAAGAATCGAACGGTTCGCAGAGCACCGCGAAGCCATCGTCGTTCGTTGCCGTAACGCCCGCCGCGCGGGCCGTGCCCTTGGAGAGCAGCCTTGCATAGACGTGACTTCCTCGCCCTGACCGGGCTTACCGCGGGCGGCCTGATGGTGCCGTCGTTCTTCGGCAAGGCCATCGCCGCCGAACAGTTGCTCAGCGCGATCGACCCGGCGTTGAAGAAGCGCCTGGCCGACGATGCGATGAATGCCGCGCGCGCGGCAGGCGCCACGTACTGCGATGTGCGCATCGGCCGCTACCTGCGCCAGTTCGTGATCACCCGCGAAGACAAGGTGCAGAACGTGGTCAACACCGAATCCACCGGTGCCGGCATCCGCGTGATCGCGGGTGGTGCCTGGGGCTTCGCCGCGACCAACGATCTGAGCCCGGCCGGCGTGGTCAAGGCCGCGCAGCAGGCCGCCGCCATCGCCAAGGCCAACGCCAAGGTGCAGACCGCGCCGGTCCAGTTCGCCAAGGCGCCGGGCTTCGGCGAGGTCAGCTGGCGCACGCCGATCAAGAAGAACGCGATGGAAGTGCCGATCAAGGACAAGGCCGACCTGCTGCTGGGCGTGAACGCCGCCGCGCTGTCCGCCGGCGCCAGCTTCGTCAACTCGATGCTGTTCCTGGTCAACGAGCAGAAGTACTTCGCCTCCACCGACGGTTCCTACATCGACCAGGACGTGCACCGCATCTGGGCGCCGATGTCGGTGACCGCCATCGACAAGGCCAGCGGCAAGTTCCGCACCCGCGACGGCTTGTCCTCGCCGATGGGCATGGGCTTCGAGTACCTGGACGGCGACGCCGGCCAGAAATTCGTCTCGCCCAACGGCGTGGTCAACTACGGCCTGTCCTACGACATGCGCGAGGACGCCATCGCCGCGGCCAAGCAGGCGCAGGAAAAGCTCAAGGCGCCGTCGGTCAAGCCGGGCAAGTACGACCTGGTGCTGGACCCCTCGCACACCTGGCTGACGATCCACGAATCGGTCGGCCACCCGCTGGAACTGGACCGCGTGCTCGGCTACGAGGCCAACTACGCCGGCACCAGCTTCGCCACCCTGGACAAGCGCGAAGAGCATTTCCAGTACGGCAGCGACAAGGTCAACATCTTCGCCGACAAGGTCCAGCCGGGCAGCCTCGGCGCGGTCGGCTACGACGACGAAGGCGTCAAGACCAAGCGCTGGCCGCTGATCACCGACGGCAAGCTGGTCGACTACCAGGCCATCCGCGACCAGGCCCACATCCTCGGCAAGACCGAGTCCGATGGCTGCTGCTATGCCGATTCGTGGTCGAGCGTGCAGTTCCAGCGCATGGCCAACGTCTCGATGGCGCCGGGCAAGACCCCGCTGAGCGTGGCCGACCTGATCAAGGACGTGGAGAACGGCATCTACATCATCGGCGACGGCTCGTTCTCGATCGACCAGCAGCGCTACAACGCCCAGTTCGGCGGCCAGCTGTTCTACGAGATCAAGGACGGCAAGATCACCCGCATGCTGGAGGACGTGGCCTACCAGATCCGCACGCCGGAATTCTGGAACGCCTGCAGCGCCGTGGCCGACGAACGCGACTACCGCCTGGGCGGCTCGTTCTTCGACGGCAAGGGCCAGCCGGGCCAGGTCTCGGCGGTGTCGCACGGCTCTTCCACCGCCCGTTTCGACGGCATCAACGTCATCAATACCGCACGCAGCCTCGGCTGACCGTCCAAGGAGTTCTTGAGCAATGAGCATCTTCACCGAACAGGAAGCCAAGGCCATCCTGGACAAGGTCATCGCGCTGTCCAAGGCCGACGAATGCACCGCGACGCTGGCCGGCTCCATCGACGGCAACATCCGCTTCGCGCTGAACAACGTCTCCACCAGCGGCATGGTCAACAACGCCGAGCTGGCGGTGCAGGTCGCCTTCGGCAAGCGCGTGGGCACCGCCTCGATCAACGAGTTCGACGACGCCTCGCTGGAGCGCGTGGTGCGCCGCGCCGAGGACCTGGCCCGGCTGGCGCCGGAGAACCCGGAGTTCATGCCGATCATCGGCAAGCAGGAATACAAGCCGAGCCCGACCTTCAGCGCCTCCACCGCCGCCATCGATCCGGAGTTCCGCGCCAAGGTCGCCGCCGACTCGATCACGCCGTGCCGCGGCCACGGGCTGATCGCCGCCGGCTTCCTCGAGGACAGCCGCGGCTTCGTCGCCATCGCCAACAGCAAGGGCAACTTCGGCTACCAGCAGAACACCTCCTTCGATTACACCTGCACCGTGCGCACCGAAGACGGCCGCGGTTCGGGCTGGGTCGGCCGCAACCTGAAGGACGCGTCCGACTTCCATGCCGAGCAGGAAATCGAGATCGCCAAGCGCAAGGCGATCGAATCGGCCGAAGCCAAGGCGCTGGAGCCGGGCAAGTACACGGTGATCCTGGAACCGGCCGCCGCCGCCGGCCTGATCAGCTTCATGATGAACTTCTTCGATGCCCGCTCCGCCGACGAAGGCCGCAGCTTCCTGTCCAAGAAGGGCGGCGGCAACAAGCTCGGCGAGCAGGTCTACGACCCGCAGGTGAACATGTTCGCCGACCCGTGGCACCCGGACGCGCCGGTGCTGCCGTGGGACGGCGAGGGCACGCCGCGCGAGCGCATCGCCATCATCGAGAACGGCAAGGTGATGAACCTTAACTACTCGCGCTACTGGGCGCAGAAGCAGGGCAAGACCGCCAACGCGCGGCCCGGCAACCTGCTGATGAGCGGCGGCAGCAAGTCCATCGCCGAGCTGGTGAAGGGCACGCAGAAGGGCATCCTGCTCACCCGCACCTGGTACATCCGCATGGTCGATCCGCAGACCGTGCTGCTGACCGGCCTGACCCGCGACGGCACCTTCTACATCGAGAACGGCCAGATCAAGCACCCGGTGAAGAACTTCCGCTTCAACGAATCGCCGGTGATCATGCTCAACAACATCGACGAGCTGGGCAAGCCGGTGCGCGTGGCCGGCGACGAATCCAGCTACGTGATGATGATCCCGCCGATGAAGCTGCGCGATTTCACCTTCACCTCGCTGTCCGACGCGGTGTGACCCTGCCTTTCCCTTCTCCCTCCGGAAGAAGGGACCCGAAGGGCGGATGAGGGTCCGGGCGCAGCCCCGGCCCTCTCCGCGACCCCTCTCCCACGGGAGGGGGGGTTCCGTGCCCCAGAGACCGCTCCTGTCTTGTCCCAGTCCCGGCTAACGCGCGCGCAATTCCTCCACCTGCTGCTCGGCGGCGCGGTGGCGGCCGCATTGCCCGGGCGGGCGGGCGCCCAGGCCAGCCGCTACGACTTCTGGTTCACCCGCCTCAAGTACGACTCCGGCGACTGGGACGTGGACGCGCGCATGCCGTCCAACCTGATCACCTCGCTGATCGACTACACCACGCTGCGCGTGGATCCGACCGAACACGTCCTCGCCCTGTCCGACCCCAAGATGCTGCGCGCGCCGTTCTGCTACCTGGCCGGACACAAGCTGGTCGAGTTCAATCCCGACGAACGCCGCAACTTCGAGCGCTACGTGCGCAACGGCGGCTTCGTGCTGGTGGACGACTGCAACCACGACATCGACGGCCTGTTCGCCACCTCGTTCGAGGCGCAGATGCGCAGCATCTTCGGTGCCAACGCACTGAAGAAGCTGCCCAACACCCACGCGCTGTACAACAGCTTCTTCAAATTCCCCGAAGGCCCGCCGGCGACCGCGTTCGAACTGAACGGCTGGGGCGACGACCTGGTGCACGACTACCTGAAGGGCATCGAGATCGACGGCCGCCTGGGCGTGCTCTACAGCAACAAGGACTACGGCTGCGAATGGGACTACGACTGGCGCAACAAACGCTTCCTGGCCGAGGACAACACGAAGTTCGGCGTGAACATCGTGATGTACGCACTGACGCATTGACCCCACTGGTGACCGCATGAACGCCCCCGCCCACGATCTCGATTCCCTGCTGCCCCGCCTGGGCGAACTGCGCGGCGCGCTGGCCCAGGCGGTGGTCGGCCAGCAGGACGTGGTCGAGCAACTGCTGATCGGCCTGCTCGCCGGCGGCCACTGCCTGCTCGAAGGCGCGCCCGGCCTGGGCAAGACGCTGCTGGTGCGCTCGCTCGGCCAGGCGCTGGAACTGCAGTTCCGGCGCGTGCAGTTCACCCCCGACCTGATGCCCAGCGACATCCTCGGCACCGAGCTGCTGGAAGAGGACCACGGCACCGGCAAGCGCGCGTTCCGCTTCCAGCAGGGCCCGGTCTTCACCAACCTGCTGCTGGCCGACGAACTCAACCGCACGCCGCCGAAAACCCAGGCCGCGCTGCTGGAAGCGATGCAGGAGCGCACCGTCAGCTACGCCGGCACCACCTACACCTTGCCCTCCCCGTTCTTCGTGCTGGCCACGCAGAACCCGATCGAGCAGGCCGGCACCTACCCGTTGCCGGAAGCGCAGCTGGACCGCTTCCTGCTGCACGTGCGCGTGGACTACCCCAGCGAGGCCGAAGAGCGCGACATCCTCGCGCAGACCACCGGCAGCAGCGGTGGCGCCGTGCCGAAGGTGATGGATGCCGAGGCGGTGAAGGCGCTGCAGGCCGCGGTACGCGACGTGCACATCGGCGCCGACCTGCTGACCTGGATCACCCGGCTGGTGCGCGCCAGCCGCCCGGGCGATGGAGCACCGGCCGAGGTGAACAACTGGATCAAATGGGGCGCCGGCCCGCGCGCCGGGCAGTCGCTGGTGCTGGCGTCGAAGGCCCGCGCCCTGCTGCACGGCCGCTTCGCCGCCACCCGCGAGGACGTGCAGGCGCTGGCCGCGCCGGTGATGCGCCATCGCCTGCTGCTGTCCTTCGCCGCCGAGGCCGAGCAGAAGAGCGCCGACGACGTGATCGCCGCGCTGCTGCGCGCGGTGCCGTACCCGGCCTGACCCGTCCTCTGCATTCGCCTTGGCCGCCACCGCGCCACCGCTGATTCCCGCCGACGTGCGCAGCCGCCTGCGCGGCCTGCGGCTGTTGCCGCAACGGGCCAGCGGCAGCCGCGGCATCGGCATGCACGCCAGCCGCAGCCGCGGTGCCGGGCTCGAGTTCGCGCAGTACCGCGCCTATGAGCCCGGCGACGAACTGCGCCAGATCGACTGGAAGCTCTACGCGCGTTCGGACCGCTTCTTCGTGCGCGAGTCCGAGCGCGAAAGCCCGCTCACGGTGTGGCTGCTGCTCGACACCACCGCCTCGATGGCCCAGGCCGACCAGGCGCGGCGCGACTGGACCCGCCTGCAGGCGGCCAGCGCCCTGGCCGCCTGCGTGGCCGAACTGGCGCTGCAGCAGGGCGATGCCTTCGGCCTGGCTGCCATCGGCGGCGACGGCGTGCAACTGGTGCCCGCCGGCCATGGCCTGCGCCAGCGCGACCGCCTGCACCTGCAGCTGCACGCCCTGCGCGCGCAGGGCCAGTGGCCGGCACAGGAGCGGCTGGCGCCGGTGTGGGAACGCATCGCCGGCAACGACCTGGTGGTGATGATCGGCGACGGCTTCGACGAAGCCGCCATCGCCCTGGCCGAGCGCCTGGCCAAGGCCGGCCGCGATGTCGTGCACCTGCAGCTGCTGACCGCCGAGGAGCGCGACTTCCCGTTCCGGGACGGCCACCGCTTCCGCGACCCGGAAACCGGCGAGGAACTGCTCAGCGACGGCGCGACGGTACGCGCCGGGTACCTGGCCCGTTTCGCCGAGGCGCGACGCACGCTGGATGCGCGCCTGCAGGCCGCCGGCATCCGCCACGAGACCGGGTTCCTCGACGAAGCCATCGACGCGCCGCTGCAGCGGCTGTCCGCACGCCACGGGGGCCGCGGCGCATGAGCCTGGTGTGGCTGTTCCCGGCAGGCCTGGCCGCGCTGGCCGCGTTGCTGCTGCCGTTGCTGATCCATCTGGCGCGGCGCGACGAGCAGCGGCTGATCGACTTCGCCGCGCTGCGCTGGCTGGCGGCCAGGCCACGGCCGCGCCGGCGCATCCGCTTCGACGAATGGCCGCTGCTGCTGGTGCGGCTGCTGCTGCTCGCGCTGCTGGCGGTGCTGCTGGCACGGCCGGCGCTGGAAGGCGTCGAGGACGACACGCCGCGCATCGCTGTCGCCCCCGGCGTGGACCTTGCCGCTGTACGCGCGATTGTCGATGCGGACAAGTCGCGATGGCTGTGGCTGGCACCGGGCTTTCCGGCGTTGGATGCACCAGCCGCTCCCTTGCCCCCGCAACCGCTCGCCAGCCTGCTGCGTGAGTTGGATGCCGCGCTGCCGCCCAAGGCACCGCTCACCGTGGTCGTGCCAACGGCGCTGGATGGGCTGGATGCGCAGCGGCCGCAGCTGTCGCGTACGGTGCGCTGGCAGGTGATCGAAACCGCATCGCCGGCAGCCACTGCCACCCTGCCAGCCGCGCCACGCCTGCACATTCGCCATGACGAAACCGGCGCCGCCGCGCTGCCATGGTTGCGTGCGGTCGGTCAGGCGTGGAACACGCCGGTGGACATCGCCGACGACAACCATGCCTTCGCCGATGATGGCGACGTGCGCGTCTGGCTCTCGGCCAAACCGGTTCCCGATGCCTTGCAGGGGTGGGCGCGCGACGGCGGCCGGCTGCTGGTCGATGCGCGCGCGCCCTTGCCCGATACCGCGCAGCGCCTGCCGCTGTGGCGCGACGACGGTGGCGCACCGGTGATCGAACAGGTGGATGGCGCGCACGCGCATTGGCTGCGCTGGGCCGCGCCACTGCAGCCGGCGACGATGCCTGTCCTGCTGGATGCCGGCTTTCCGCAGCGCCTGCGTGGACTGCTGCAGGCGCCACCGGCTCCCACCCGCGCGCTGGCCACGGCGATGCAGCCGGACGCCGGCGCCGCCGCATGGCCGCAGCCGGCGTACGAACCCGTGCCGTGGCTGGCCGCCGCCATCGCCCTGCTGTTCCTGCTGGAGCGCTGGCTGGCCAGCGCGCGCCGGCGCCGGGGGCAGCCATGAACCCGCAGGCATTGCTGCGCGTCGCGCGACGCCGGGTACTGCTGATCGTATTGGCCGGCGGCGTGCCGCTCGCGCTGGCGACCGGCCTGCTTGCCCTGCGCGCTGCCGGCTTCGATGCGGGCAGCGTGGCACTCACGCTCGCCCTGCTCGCCGTCGCCGCCTTCGCCACCTGGCGCGCGCGGCGGCTGGATGCGCGCTGGCTGGTCGCGCGCCTGGACGCACAGCCGCGTTTCGAGGACAGCGCCGACCTGCTGTTCGCCGCGCCGGAATCGCTGAACCCGCTGCAGCAGCGCCAGCGCGCGCGCATCGACCAGCGCCTGCACGCGACACCGCCCGACCTGCGCCCGCGCTGGCCGTGGCCGCGCCTGCTCGCCTGCTTCGGCATCGCGTTGCTGGTCGCCACCGCCGCCGTGCTGTGGCCGCGCGATGCGGGAATGGCTGCCACGGATGTCCGCGATGGAGGCGCCGTACATTCCGCGGTGACGACGCCGCCCGCCTTGCGCGGCACCCGTCTCGAAGTGACGCCGCCGGCCTACACCGGCCAACCGCCGAGCGCCGGCGAGAAGCTCGACGCGCGCGCCCTGCAGGGCAGCCATCTGCGCTGGCAGCTGCGGTTCGCGCCGCAGCCGCGGCAGGCATGGCTGCAGTTCCACGATGGCCGCCGCCTGCCGTTGCAGCCTGTCGGCGACCGCTGGCAGGCCGAGGAACCCCTGCAGCGCTCCGGCCTGTACCGCATCGTCACCGAGCCCGCGCTGGCCGACGCCGGCCGCGCATGGCGGCTGGAAGTGGTGCCGGACCGTCCGCCGCAGGTGAAGGTGATCGAACCGGCGCAGACGCTCACCCAGGCCGCGCCGCACCAGCGCCGCTGGACGCTGCGCTTCGAGGCCAGCGACGACTTCGGCGTCGCCGCCGGCGCGGTGCTGGAGCTCACCACCGCCAAGGGCAGCGGCGAGAACATCGATTTCCAGCAGCGCCGCGTCGAACTGGCCGGCAGCGGCCCGGCCACTTCACGCCGCTTCGCCCATGACGTCGATCTGGCCGCACTGGGCGTCGGGCCGGGCGACGAAGTGGTGGCGCGCCTGAGCGTACGCGACAACCGCGCGCCGCAACCGCAGGAGGCGCGCAGCCCCAGCCTGATCCTGCGCCTGCCCAGCGAGCAGGACGTGCAGACCAGCGACCTGGAAGGGGCGATCAAGAAGGTGATGCCGGCCTATTTCCGCAGCCAGCGCCAGATCATCATCGACGCGGAGGCATTGTTGAAGCAGCGCAGCGCGCTCGACGCCGACACCTTCATCAAGCGCGCGGACGCCATCGGCGTGGACCAGCGCATCCTGCGCCTGCGCTATGGCCAGTTCCTGGGCGAGGAAGCCGAAGGCGGTGCGAAACCGCCGCCGACCGGAGACGGCCCGCCCACCGCCGACGCAGCGGCCAGCGACCATGCGCACGACGATGGCCACGACCACGATCACGCGGGCGGCGACGACGCCACGGCGGCCTTCGGCAGCGCCACCGACGTGCTGTCCGAGTACGGCCACACCCACGACCATGCCGAGGCGGCGACCCTGCTCGATCCGCAGACCCGCGCCATCCTCAAGGCCGCGCTCGACCAGATGTGGCAATCCGAAGGCCACCTGCGCCAGGGCCACCCCGACAAGGCGCTGCCCTACGCCTACAAGGCGCTGGGCTTCATCAAGCAGGTGCAGCAGGCCGAGCGCGTCTACCTGGCGCGGGTCGGCCCCGAGCTGCCGCCGATCGACATGGCGCGGCGCATGGGCGGCAAGCGCGACGGGCTTGGCAGTCGCGGCCTGCAACCGGCACCGCGCGAAAGTGGCGACGCCATACCGGTGAACGCCTGGCGGGCGCTGGCCACGGCGGACGCGGCGGTCGATCTGGACACGCTGTCGCGCTGGCTCGATGCGCATCCGCAGGCCGTGCCCGATCCGCTCGACATCGCCGCCGCCATCGATGAACTGCGCCAGCAACCTGATTGCCGCACCTGCCGGCAGCGCCTGCGCGACCAGCTGTGGCCGGCGCTGCCGCGCGCGCCGGGACCGCCGGCGCGGCGCGACGCCGCCGACACCATGGGCCGCCGCTACCTCGACGCCTTGACCGCACCGCAGGAGACCGCGCGATGAGCTGGCTGCCCCTCGCCCTCATTGCCCTGGCCGTGCTGCTCGGCAGCCTGCGCCTGTGCCTGGCGCCGCGCCCGCCGCTTGCGCGCCTGGGCCTGCTGCTGGCGCTGCAGCTGGCGGCGGCGCTGCTGCTCGGGCTGGCCCTGTTCCCGCCGCGGCATGCCGTGCCCGCCGATACGCTGCTGATCGCCACCGCCGGCACGACCGCGGCGGACATGGCGTCCATCCCGGCCGCCGTGCGGCTGCGCCTGCCGGAAGCACCGGCACTGACGGACGTGGACCGGGTACCGGATCTGGCCACCGCGCTGCGCCAGCATCCGGGCACGCGCGCGCTCGTCGTCGTCGGCCAGGGCCTGCCGGCGCGCGACCGCGATGCCGCGCTGCCGCCGCTGCGCTTCCTGCCCGCCGCCGCGCCGCACGGGCTGGTGGAACTGCAGGCGCCGCCGCCGCTCGCCGCGGGCGCGCGTTTCGAGGTCGGCACGCGCGTGCAGGGCCTGCCGCAGGCACGGGTGGAACTGCTCGACCCAGCCGGGCATCGCGTCGCCATCGCCACGCCCGGCGAGGATGGCCGCGTGCGCCTTGCCGCCAGCGCGCGCGATGCCGGCGATGTCGAATTCACCCTGCGCGCGCTCGACGCCGAGGGCAAGGTGCTCGACCAGCTGCCGGTGCCGGTGCGCGTGCAGGCGGTAGCGGCGCCCGCGCTGCGCCTGCTCGCCGGCGCGCCCGGGCCGGAACTGAAATACCTGCAGCGCTGGGCCGCCGATACCGGCGCGACCCAGCAGACCGGCATCAGCGTCGGCGGCGGCGTGCAGCTTGGCGACGCGCCGCAGGCCATCGACGCGGCCGGCCTCGCCAGGCTCGACCTGCTGCTGCTCGACGAACGCCGCCTGGCCGCGCTGTCGTCGGCGCAGCGCACGGCCATCGCCGCGGCCATGCGCGACGGTCTCGGCGTGCTGGTGCGCATGGGCGGCACACTCGGCGGCGATGCCCGCCGCGCCCTGCGCGAATGGGGGCTGGACGCGCGCGGCGGCGGGCAGACCGCCACGGTGCAGCTGCGCGATACCGATACCGATACCGGCGATGGCGGCGCGGCGGCGACGCTGGACGTCGAGCGCTTCGATCTGGCGTTCGCCGACACCGGCGTGGTGCCGCTGCTGCGCGCCGCCGACGGCGCCGCGATCGGCGGCTGGCGGGCCGTGGGTCGTGGGCGCATCGGCGTACTGCCGGTCGCCGACAGCTACACCCTGGTGCTCGCCGGCCATGCCGACGCCCACGCCGAACTGTGGAACCGCGTACTGGCGACGCTGGCGCGGCCGCTGCCGGCATCGCCGCTCGCCGCGCTGCCTGCCTGGGCCTGGGCCGGCGAACGCACCGCGCTGTGCGGCCTGCCTGCCGGTACGCGGATCGAAGCGCCAGATCGCGGCACCACCACCCTGGTGGCCGATCCGCACGCGGGCAACTGCAGCGGCTGGTGGCCGCGGCAGGCCGGCTGGCACCGTGCCGTCGCCGGCGACTTCAGCGCCGGCGTGCGGGTGATCGACCCGGCCGACGCGCGCGCCCTGCATGCACAGGCCATGCGCGAGGCCACTTCAGCCTTGCGCGGCAGCGCCGGAATTACCGCAGCATCCGCGTTGCCGGTACCCGGCCCGCGCTGGCCGTGGCTGCTGGGCTTCGTGCTGGCGGCGGCGCTGCTGTGGTGGCTGGAACGGCGGCCACGACCATGCGGCAGTGCTCATGCCCCGGGCAGTGCATAGGAAACGGCGGTGCCCGATACCTTCACATAGCCCCGCTCGCGCAGCCCGGCGATGAGCCGCTGGACCTCGACACGCGGCAGCTTCTTGCCGAACATGGAATCCATCGCGCTTTCCAGGGTCTTCACCCGCGTCGGCCGGGTCATGGCCGCAAGCCGCTGCAGGACAAGCTGCAGCCGCGCTTCCTGCTCGGGCGGTGGCGCGGCCGGCGCGAAGCACGGCATCCGCGTAATGGCGGTGGAGCGGCATGCAAGTATCCGGTTCTCCTTGAGGTGCCGGATCAGCGGATCGAAGCCGGTGTCGCCGGAGATGACATGGAAGAACCCCCGCGGATCGGCTTCCGCCAGGCGCCCCATGTACCAGGCGATATGGAAGTCGGCCGCGTTCGGGCCGTTGCCGGCGATCTTCACGTACTCGGCATGCCGCCCCATCCGCTGCAGCGCCGCGGCGATCTCGAACGGAATCTTCCCCTGATTGGCGCCGACGAACACGATCACCCGGAACTCCGGGCGTTCCAGCCGCGCCAGCGATTCCGGCTGCACGTTCTCGTAATCGATCAGCACATAGTTGATGCGTGCGGTCGAAGCTGATGCTTCGCCAGCACTTGCCTGCAGATCCATCGCCATCCCTGTTCGCGACCGCCGACAGGTACCGCTTATACGCCTCGATGGACCCTGCTGCCAGGCGGGTGCCTGGAAAAACGACGCCCGCGCCCGGAGCGGGCGCGGGCGTCGCCCCGCGCACCCCGCGCCCCCCCCCCGCGCGGGTTTTTGAATGGG
>NZ_JASCOS010000170.1:0-5494 GCF_029959705.1 Stenotrophomonas sp. PS02297
GAGGTTGGCCGCCCCGGCCTTGCCGACCACGTACCCGGGGGCGGCGGGCCGGCCGCGCACGCCACCGATGTTCAGGCCTTCGCGCTGGCCCAGGGTGAAATAGAACACGCCAGGATGGCGGCCGATGGACTGTCCGTCCGGGTCGCGGATCTCGCCCTCGCGGGCGGGCAGGTACTGGCCCAGGAACTGGCGGAAATCGCGCTCGCCGATGAAGCAGATGCCGGTGGAATCCTTCTTCGCATGGGTCGGCAGCCCGGCCTCCTGGGCGATGCGGCGCAGCTGGCTCTTCTCCAGATGGCCGATCGGGAACAGGGTGGCGGCCAGCTGCTCCTGGCCCAGCTGGTGCAGGAAATAGCTCTGGTCCTTGCCGCGGTCGGCCCCGCGCAGCAGGCGCCAGCGGCCGGCGGATTGTTCCACCCGGGCATAGTGGCCGGTGGCGATGCGCTCGGCCCCGAGCTCGCGGGCGGCGTCGAGGAAATGCTTGAACTTGACCTCGCGGTTGCACAGCACGTCCGGATTGGGTGTGCGCCCGGCCGCGTATTCGGCCAGGAAGTGTTCGAACACGCCCTGCCAGTACTCGGCGGAGAAATCGCGGAAATGGAACGGGATGCCCAGCCGCCCGCAGACCGCCACCGCATCGCGGCGGTCGTCCTCGGCACGGCAATGGCCGCTGCCGTCATCCGCCCAGTTCTGCATGAACAGGCCGGCGACATCCAACCCCTGCTGCACCAGGACGAGTGCGGCGACGGAGGAGTCGACGCCGCCGGACACGCCGACGACCACACCCGGCCGGCTCATGGCACCTGCCTCAACATCGACAGCGGATGGCGCTGCCCGGCCAGCCAGTCCGACACGGCCTGCCAGACCAGCGGGCTGCGCAGCCGCGCCATGTCGGCCTGCAATGCGGCCGGAGTCAGCCACAGCGCCCGCACGATGCCGGTATCCAGCGGCTGATCCGGGTAATGCCGCACCGGCTCGGCGGCGAAGGCGAAGCGCAGGAACGGCTTGCCGTCCGGCGCATCCCACTGGTAAGCACCGATGAAGGCGCTCGGCCGCACCTCCCAGCCGGTTTCCTCGCGGGTCTCGCGCACCGCGGCTTCGACCAGGCTTTCGCCCGGTTCCAGGTGGCCGGCCGGCTGGTTCAACACGCGCCGGCCATGCTTTTCCTCTTCCACCAGCAACAACTGCCCGGCGCGGGACACCACGGTGGCCACGGTGACATGCGGCGCCCAGCGCTGGGAGCTCAACGCGTTCACCCTCAGTACTCGTCCTTGGCCGTCAATTCCAGTTCGATGGCATCGGCGCTCTTGATCGCCGCATCGATGGCGTCGCTGAGGACATCGGCTTTCGCGTTTGCGTCGATCTTGACCACGAACATGGCCATGTCGCCCTGCTTGACCCAACTGCCAAGCTTGGAATCATTGGAGTCCTCGAGCAGGCGGTTGGCCACCAGGGCAGGCAGCTGCGCGCTGGCGGACTTGTAGCCCGGCGACCAGATCTCGCGGATGCGATGGGTGCCATAGGTCTCGACCGAGGAGCGCACGAACACCAGCTGGGTGCGGTCGCCCTCCATGTCGAACACCATGCGGTAGTCGCCGTCGTCGTCGATCTCGTACTTGTACTCCAGCGAGTCGAGCAGCCGCCCGACCGCGGCATCCGGCTCGCCGGCAAGCGCCGCGCCGGCCATGCCGCACAACATGCCCGCCATCATCATTCCGGCCACGTACTTCTTCATGCTTTCCCTGCGGGATTGGTTGATCAGGCGCAAATTGTGCGTTGGCCGGGGCGTTCGCGTCCAATTCGGCGCAGCTTCGCGGGGCCAGCCGGTATAATTGCGCGCATGCCCCGCAAGCTCCAACACGAGAACGACCACGGCCTGCTGGTGGAACCCGGCAAGCCCGAGGTCGCACCGCCGCCGCTGTACCAGGTGATGCTGCTGAACGACGACTACACCCCGATGGATTTCGTGGTCGCCGTGCTGCAGAACTTCTTCGCCATGGACCTGGACAAGGCCACCCAGGTGATGCTGCACGTCCATACCCGCGGCCGCGGCATCTGCGGCGTCTACAGCCGCGAGGTGGCCGAGACCAAGGTCGCGCAGGTCAACGAGTTCGCGCGGATGAACCAGCACCCGCTGCTGTGCACGATGGAGAAGGCCTGACCGGCCCGTCAGTCGGCCAGCGCCTGCAGCGCCAGCGCGACGACCGTCAGGTCGACATCGGCCCGCTCCCCGTCGTCCAGGAACCAGGTCGCCGACAGCCCGCGGCTGGCCGCGATCCAGCGCAGCAGGCGCGTGCGTTCGAGGCCGGCTTCCGCCGATACCTGCGCCAGGCGCGCGTGGAAGCGCCCGGGCCGGACGGCGACATGGATGCCCGGGCCGCACAGGTCCGGATTGGCGAACAATGCCGTGTAGTCGAAGGCGCGGTCCCCCAACAGGCGCTTGGGGTCGATCGCCAGCCAGCCGCGCGCGCCGAAATCGAGCACGTTGTCGTGGTGTAGATCGCCATGCAGCGGCATCCACTCCTGTTCGGCGGCAAGCAGTTCCTCCGCCAGCGATCTGCACTGTTCCAGCATTGGCGACAGTCCCGTGCGCGGCCGCAGCAGATCGGCGAACCATTCCCGCAGCGGGACCAGGCCCGGCGGCGCCACGCCGCGCGGCCGGTGCAGGCGCTCCAGCACCCCGCACAGGATCGTGGTGCATGCCGCGTCTGCGCCCTCGATCGAGCGCCGGCGCAATGATTCCCCCTCTGCGCGCTCGAGCAGGATCGCCGGGCCCTCGTGCGCCAGCAGCCGGGCGGCACCATCGCCGTCCCACCAGCGCAGCAGGCGGTGGGCATCGCGCTCGTCGTCCGCGCTGCTCACCTTCAACATCGCCAGCGCCCCGGCCGGCGTCAGCACCGGCCACAGCCGCGCGCGCGGCGTGCTGATCGGCGCGCCATCGCGACGCAACTGCCAGCGGGTAAGGTAGGGTTCGCTCATGGTGCAAGGCTCGCCCAAGCGAGGGCCGTCGCGCCAGCCGCAGTGCTAACGCCGTCTGAACACCGGCATCCGGTAGGGTGATGGAAAACGTGCAGTCAGGCCGCATATTGTCTCCAACCGCAGTCGGAGTCCCCCATGTTCAGCAAAGACCTCGAACAGACGATTGGCCAGTGCTACAAGCGCGCCCGCGAGGCACGTCATGAATTCATGACGGTCGAACACCTGCTGCTCGCCCTGTTGGAAAACCCGTCCGCACAGGCCGTGCTCAAGGCCTGCGGCGCCGACCTGGATCGCCTGCGCCAGGACCTGGAGCAGGCCGTGGAAACCTCGGTCTCGCGCCTGGCCGACGACGACGGCCGCGACACCCAGCCCACGCTCGGCTTCCAGCGCGTGCTGCAGCGCGCCGTCTACCACGTGCAGTCCTCCGGCAAGAAGGAGGTCACCGGCGCCAACGTGCTGGTGGCGATCTTCGGCGAGAAGGATTCGCACGCGGTCTATTACCTCAACCAGCAGGACGTGACCCGGCTGGACATCGTCAACTACCTGTCCCACGGCATCGCCAAGTCCGGCGACGACGGCGATGCCTCACCGTCCATCGACGGCGAGGGCCGGACCGAAGGCGGGGAGGGCGAGCCCAAGGGCGATGCGCTGACCGAGTACGCCAGCAACCTCAACGAGCAGGCCCGCGCCGGCCGCATCGATCCGCTGGTCGGCCGCCGTGACGAGATCGAGCGCACCATCCAGGTGCTGTGCCGCCGCCGCAAGAACAACCCGCTGTACGTGGGCGAGGCCGGCGTCGGCAAGACCGCCATTGCCGAGGGCCTGGCCAAGCGCATCGTCGACGGCGAGGTCCCCGAGGTGCTGGCCGACGCGGTGATCTATTCGCTCGACCTCGGCGCGCTGGTGGCCGGCACCAAGTACCGCGGCGATTTCGAGAAGCGCCTGAAGGGCGTGATCGGCGCGCTGAAGAAGGTTCCCAACGCGGTGCTGTTCATCGACGAGATCCACACCATCATCGGCGCCGGCTCGGCGTCGGGCGGCACCATGGACGCCTCCAACCTGATCAAGCCGGCGCTGGCCTCGGGCGAGCTGCGCTGCATCGGCTCGACCACGTTCCAGGAATACCGCGGCATCTTCGAGAAGGACCGGGCGCTGGCGCGCCGCTTCCAGAAGATCGACATCGTCGAGCCCACCGTGGGCGAGGCCTACGAGATCCTCAAGGGCCTGCGCCCGAAGTACGAGGCGCACCACAGCGTGACCTATGCCGACGATGCGCTGCAGGCGGCGGTGGACCTGTCGGTCAAGCACATCGGCGACCGCCTGCTGCCGGACAAGGCCATCGACGTGATCGACGAGGCCGGCGCGCGCCAGCGCCTGCTGCCGGAGGGCGAGCGCAAGGCCACGATCGACGTCGAGGAAGTGGAGACCATCGTCGCCAAGATGGCGCGTATCCCGACCAAACAGGTCACCGCCACCGACAAGGACGTGCTGCAGCACCTGGAGCGCAACCTGAAGATGGTGATCTTCGGCCAGGACCCCGCGATCGAATCACTGGCCTCGGCGATCAAGCTGTCGCGTTCTGGCCTGGGCAATCCGGAGAAGCCGATCGGCAACTTCCTGTTCGCCGGCCCGACCGGCGTGGGCAAGACCGAGGTCACCCGCCAGTTGGCACTGCAGCTGGGCATCGAGCTGGTGCGCTTCGACATGAGCGAGTACATGGAGCCGCATTCGGTCAGCCGCCTGATCGGTGCGCCCCCGGGCTATGTCGGCTTCGACCAGGGCGGCCTGCTGACCGAGAAGATCGTCAAGACGCCGCACTGCGTGCTGCTCCTGGACGAGGTGGAGAAGGCGCACCCGGACATTTTCAACATCCTGCTGCAGGTCATGGACCGCGGCATCCTCACCGACACCAACGGCCGCGAGGCCAACTTCAAGAACGTGATCCTGGTGATGACGACCAATGCCGGCGCGGCGCAGGCGGCGCGGCGGTCGATCGGCTTCACCAAGCAGGATCACGCCACCGATGCGATGGAGGTGATCCGCAAGGGCTTCACCCCGGAATTCCGCAATCGCCTGGACGCGGTGGTGCAGTTCCAGGCGCTGGGCTTCGACCACATCCTGCGGGTGGTGGACAAGTTCCTGATCGAGCTGGAGATGCTGCTGCAGGACAAGCACGTCTCGCTGTCGGCCACCCCGGCCGCGCGCGACTGGCTGGCCCACCATGGCTTCGACCCGCAGATGGGCGCACGGCCGATGGCCCGCGTCATCCAGGACCAGATCAAACGCCCGCTGGCCGACGAGCTGTTGTTCGGCAAGCTGGTGGGCGGCGGCAAGGTCAGCATCGACGTGCGCGATGGCGAACTGGTGGTGGAGACCGAGGCCGAGCCGGAGCACCTGTTGCCGGCGACGGTCTGAAACGGGCAGGACCTGCCCCTGCGACGGCGGCTGCGGCCGCCGTCGTCGTTTCCGGCACAGGGGAAGTCCGGATCGCGGCCACGCAAAAAAGCCAGCCCAA